>NZ_JABMCW010000060.1:0-22155 GCF_013179705.1 Pseudomonas sp. CM25
CGCCGGCTACCTGGCCCGCTACCTCGACCAGCCCAACAGCGCCACCTGGGTTGTCTAGATGGGTTGCCTAGGCGAGTTCGCAGAGCTGGCTTACACTTAAAACAAAGTCACACCGAGGGGTTGATCATGACAGAGTTGGCGCGGTTGAAGTTTTATGCCACTCAACCCCACTCCTGCAGCTACCTGCCTGATGAGCAGGCGACCACGCTGTTCCTCGACCCCAGCCAGCCGATGGACGTGAACGTGTACGCCGACCTGTCGGAAATGGGCTTCCGCCGCAGCGGCGACCACCTGTACCGCCCGCATTGCCAGAACTGCAACGCGTGCGTGCCGGCGCGCATCCCGGCGGCGCGCTTCATACCCAACCGCCAGCAACGGCGCATCCTCAAGCGCAACGCCGACCTGACCGTGACTGCGGCGCGCCCGGCGTTCAAGGAAGAGTACTTCGAGCTGTACCGGCGCTATATCGAAACCCGTCACGCCGACGGCGACATGTACCCGCCAAGCCGCGATCAGTTCTCCACCTTCCTGGTGCGCGACTTGCCGTTCTGCTGGTTCTACGAGTTCCGCCTGGCGGGCCGCTTGCTGGCGGTGGCGGTGTGCGACCTGCTGCCCAACGGCCTGTCCGCGGTGTACACCTTCTACGAGCCCGACGAAGAACGCCGCAGCCTGGGGCGCTTTGCCATCCTCTGGCAGATCACCGAAGCGGTGCGCCAGGATCTGGAGGCCGTGTATCTGGGTTACTGGATCAAGAACTGCAAGAAAATGAACTACAAGACCCAGTACCGCCCGATCGAACTGCTGATCAACCAGCGCTGGGTCGCCCTCAACTGAAAGCATTGGCTTGAAACACTATTTTCCGGCATAATCCACGCCACTTTTTTGCCCGGTGCGGTTATGCGTCGGGCCAACACTGGACACCGAGGGCTCAACTGCATGTCGAAAGAAGACAGCTTCGAAATGGAAGGTACTGTCGTCGACACCCTGCCCAACACCATGTTCCGCGTGGAGTTGGAAAACGGGCACGTCGTAACCGCGCACATCTCCGGAAAGATGCGCAAAAACTACATCCGTATTCTCACTGGCGACAAGGTTCGCGTCGAGCTGACGCCGTACGACCTGAGCAAGGGCCGCATCACCTACCGTGCGCGCTAAGCTCCAGCCATGAAAAAGCCCGGCCATGTGCCGGGCTTTTTTGTGCCTCCGAGATTGCAAGGGGCTACTTTGCAGCCATTCGCAGCACAAGGCTGCTCCTACACGATGGCGCATCGCCGTTGTAGGTGCAGCCTTGTGCTGCGAATGGGCCGCAAAGCGGCCCCAACGCATCAGGCCACCTCGGCCGTGGTCTCGAAGTCGAACACCAGCTCGCCATCGCGCAGGTCGATGTGCACCACGCCGCCATGCTCGGCCAGCTCCCCAAACAGGATCTCTTCGGCCAGCGGCCGCTTGATCTTGTCCTGGATCAGCCGCGCCATCGGCCGCGCGCCCATCTGCACGTCGTAGCCCGACGCCGCCAGCCAGCCACGCGCGTCATTGCTGACTTCCAGCAGCACACGCTTGTCTTCCAGCTGCGCCTGCAGTTCGATGAGGAACTTGTCGACGATACTTTTGATGGTCTCGTGACTGAGGCGGCCGAACTGGATGATGGTATCCAGACGGTTGCGGAATTCCGGCGTGAAGCTTTTGCGGATGACTTCCATGGCATCGGACGCGTGGTCCTGATGGGTGAAGCCGATCGAGGCCCGTGCCGCGGTTTCCGCGCCAGCGTTGGTGGTCATGATCAGGATCACGTTACGGAAGTCGGCCTTGCGCCCGTTGTTGTCGGTCAGGGTCCCGTGGTCCATCACCTGCAACAGCAGGTTGAAGACTTCGGGGTGGGCCTTCTCGATTTCATCGAGCAACAACACGCAGTGCGGCTGCTTGGTGATGGCTTCGGTCAGCAAACCGCCCTGGTCGAACCCGACATAGCCTGGCGGCGCACCGATCAGGCGCGACACAGTGTGGCGCTCCATGTATTCGGACATGTCGAAGCGTACCAACTCGACACCCAGCGCCTTGGCCAGCTGACGCGCCGCCTCGGTCTTGCCGACGCCGGTAGGGCCGGCGAAGAGGAACGAGCCCACCGGCTTGTCGGGCGCCTTGAGGCCGGCACGGGACAGCTTGATGGCGGTCGACAGCGAGTCGATGGCCGGGTCCTGGCCGAATACGGTCAGCTTCAGATCGCGCTCCAGGTTGCGCAGCAGCTCCTTGTCGGAACTGCTGACGTGTTTTGGCGGAATGCGCGCGATCTTGGCGACAATGTCTTCGACCTGCGGCACCTCGATACGCTTGACGCGGTTGGCCTCCGGCTGCAGACGCTGGTAGGCACCGGCCTCGTCGATCACGTCAATGGCCTTGTCCGGCATGTGGCGATCGTTGATATAGCGCGAAGCCAGCTCGGCGGCAGCACGCAGTGCTTCGTCGCTGTACTCGATGTTGTGGTGGCTTTCGAAACGCCCCTTCAGGCCACGCAGAATGCCCACGGTGTCTTCCACCGACGGCTCGCTGACGTCCACCTTCTGGAAGCGCCGCGCCAAGGCGCGGTCTTTTTCGAAGATACCGCGAAATTCCTGGAAGGTGGTCGAGCCGATGCAACGGATTTCACCGGACGACAACAGTGGCTTGAGCAGGTTGGACGCATCCATCACCCCGCCCGACGCCGCACCGGCACCGATGATGGTGTGGATTTCGTCGATGAACAGGATGGCCTGCGGGCGCTTGCGCAGTTCACCGAGCAGCGCCTTGAAGCGCTTCTCGAAGTCGCCGCGGTACTTGGTACCGGCCAGCAGCGCGCCCAGGTCAAGGGAGTACACCACGCTCTGCGCCAGCAGGTCAGGCACCTGGCCATCGACGATGCGCTTGGCCAGGCCTTCGGCGATGGCTGTCTTGCCCACGCCAGCCTCACCCACCAGCAGCGGGTTGTTCTTGCGCCGACGGGCAAGGATCTGCGCCACGCGCTCCACTTCCTGCTCACGACCCACCAGCGGGTCGATACGACCGGCTCGCGCAAGCTCGTTCAGGTTACTGGCGTAGGCGTCCAGCGGGTTGCTCGAAGAGGAGGTCTCACCGCCCTCCTCGTCCTGCATTTCAGGGTCGCTATCAGCATTGGAACCATGGCCTGGCACCTTGGAGATGCCATGCGCGATGTAGTTGACCACATCGATGCGGGCCACGCTCTGCTGCTTGAGCAGGAACACGGCCTGGCTTTCCTGTTCGCTGAATATCGCCACCAGCACGTTGGCCCCGGTGACTTCGCGCTTGCCGGAGCTTTGCACGTGGAACACGGCACGCTGCAGCACACGCTGGAAGCCCAGCGTCGGCTGGGTTTCCCGGTCCTCGTCGTTGACCGGAATCAACGGCGTGGTGGAATCGATGAACTCTTGCAGGTCATGCTTGAGTTTGTCGAGATTGGCGCCACAGGCGCGCAGAACGGTCGCGGCAGCCTCATTGTCAAGGAGTGCCAGCAGCAGATGTTCGACGGTCATGAATTCATGACGTTTCGAACGGGCCTCCTTGAAGGCAAGATTGAGGGTGACTTCGAGCTCGCGGTTTAACATAGCTTCACCTCATACCCAAGTGGTCGGCGATTAACCGTCCTTCTCGATTTCACAGAGTAGCGGATGCTGGCTTTCCCTGGCGTATTGGTTGACCTGCATGGCCTTTGTTTCGGCGATGTCACGGGTAAACAATCCGCACACTGCCCGCCCCTCGGTATGGACGGTCAGCATGATCTTGGTCGCCAGCTCGCGGTTCAGACTGAAGAACGTCTCGAGCACTTCGACGACGAAATCCATTGGCGTGTAGTCATCGTTGAACAAAACCACCTTGTACATCGGTGGCGCCTGCAGGATCGGCTTGGCTTCCTGAACCGCCAGACCAGAGCCATCGTCCTCGTTGGATTGAGGGCGATCCTGATTGAATGTTAGTCGAATCTGGCTGTGTGCATGCATGGAAAGAATTTCATCACATCGACAGGTTAAGGTTGTGGGTTGACCCTGCAAACGGCTAATCGTGCGGCCGCCGCATGACCTTGACTATCGGCAAAACGGTGTTACAACCAATAAGAACCCACCGTGGTCGATAAAGATCCGCGCAGTCAACCCGATTTTCGCAGGTTCGTATGCGGATGAAGTGGATGATACTCCAGTGATGGAGTCCTTTGCAGAGGGACATAGGGATGGCAAGCGGTAAAGTCAAGTGGTTCAACAATGCCAAGGGCTACGGATTCATCAATGAAGAGGGCAAACCCGACGACCTGTTCGCCCATTACTCGGCGATTCGGATGGACGGTTACAAAACCCTCAAGGCCGGCCAATCTGTGGTGTTCGACATCATTCAAGGCCCCAAGGGCCTGCATGCCACGGACATCAGGGACGCGTCAGTAGCCGCCGCAGAGGCCGCAGCCAAAACTGCCGGCCACTCCGAGAGCGAAACTGTGCGCGCCTGACCAGCCTGCTTCTGCCGGTATACAAAAAAACCGGCCGCTTCTTTATCGAAGCGGCCGGTTTTGTGTTGCCTTACATATGCTTGATCATTTCATCGCCAAAGCCCGAACTGCCCACCAGCGTGGCGCCGTCCATCAGCCGCTCGAAGTCGTAGGTCACGGTCTTGGCCGCAATCGCGCCATTGGTGCCCTTGATGATCAGGTCGGCGGCTTCGGTCCAGCCCATGTGCCGTAGCATCATCTCTGCCGACAGGATCACCGAACCCGGGTTGACCTTGTCCTGCCCGGCGTACTTGGGCGCGGTGCCGTGGGTGGCTTCGAACATGGCCACGGTGTCGGACAGGTTGGCGCCCGGCGCAATGCCGATGCCGCCCACTTCCGCCGCCAGGGCATCGGACAGGTAGTCACCGTTGAGGTTGAGGGTAGCGATCACGTCGTACTCGGCCGGGCGCAGCAAAATCTGCTGCAGCATGGCGTCGGCAATAGCGTCCTTGACGATGACCTCGCGGCCGGTTTTGGGGTTCTTGAACTTCATCCAGGGGCCGCCGTCGAGCAGTTCGGCACCAAACTCGTCACGTGCCACCTCGTACCCCCAGTCCTTGAAGGCACCTTCGGTGAACTTCATGATATTGCCCTTGTGCACCAGGGTGAGCGACTCGCGGTCGTTGTCCACCACGTATTGCAGGGCCTTGCGCACCAGGCGCTTGGTGCCCTCGAGGGACACCGGCTTGACGCCAATGCCGCAGTCCTGGTCGAAGCGGATCTTGGTGACGCCCATTTCCTCCTTGAGGAACTTGATCACCTTGTTCGCCTCCGGCGAGCCCGCCTTCCATTCGATGCCGGCATAGATGTCCTCGGAGTTCTCACGGAAGATCACCATGTCGACATCGCCTGGCTTTTTCACCGGGCTGGGCACGCCCTCGAACCACAGCACCGGGCGCAGGCACACGTAAAGGTCGAGCTGCTGACGCAGCGCCACGTTCAGCGAGCGGATGCCGCCGCCGACCGGCGTGGTCAGCGGGCCCTTGATCGACACCACGTAATCGCGCACGGCATCGAGGGTTTCCTGTGGCAGCCAGGTGTCCTGGTCGTACACCTGGGTGGCTTTTTCGCCGGCGTACACTTCCATCCAGGCGATCTTGCGCTTGCCGCCGTAGGCCTTTTGCACGGCGGCGTCGACCACCTTGATCATCACCGGTGAAACATCCACGCCAATCCCGTCGCCTTCGATATAAGGAATGATCGGGTTGTCAGGCACATTGAGCGAATGGTCTGCATTGACGGTGATCTTGGTGCCGTCGGTCGGAACCTTGATTTTCTGGTATCCCATGCTTGCACTACTCCGCTTTCGGGTGTGATTGGACATCCTGCAATCCAATCAGCCTAAACCACATCTGCCGACCTGCAAGGCATGCGACAACCCGCCACATTGCGGCTACGTCTTTGGTCTTATAAATGGGCCGATATCACTTGGCCTTGCTGATTAGCCCGAATGGTTTGGTATACTCCGCCGCGACCGTAGGGTCATCGGGGCGAATCCCAGGAAAATGCGGACCGCCCTCGGCCAGGAAAGGAGACCGAGCCTGGCCACTCAGCCTGGGCTGTTACCGCAGCTCGGCACTTGACGCTCGACTGATGCATCCACCATCACCGCTCGCAGCCTCTCGACTTTCCGCTCATGGCGTTGCCAGGGCGATGCGCCTACCCTGCGCAGCACGAGACTCGAGCAAGCTCAGCACACAGAGAGTTAACCCGCATGCCCACCCGTTCCAAGATCATCTATACCTTCACCGACGAAGCCCCCGCCCTCGCCACCTACTCGCTGCTGCCGATCGTCGAAGCCTTCACCGCCTCGGCTGACATCGCCGTCGAAACTCGCGACATCTCCCTGGCTGGCCGCATCCTCGCCGCCTTCCCGGAGCAACTGGGCGCAGAGAAGCAAGTAGGCGATCACCTGGCGGAACTGGGTCAGCTGGCTACCACCCCTGAAGCCAACATCATCAAGCTGCCCAACATCAGCGCCTCGGTACCGCAGCTCAAGGCCGCGATCAAGGAGCTGCAGGGCAAGGGCTTCAACATCCCCGACTACGCCGACGAGCCGGCCACTGCGGACGAAAAAGAGTCCCGTGCCCGCTACGACCGCATCAAGGGTTCGGCCGTGAACCCGGTGCTGCGCGAAGGCAACTCCGACCGCCGCGCACCGCTGTCGGTGAAGAACTACGCCCGCAAGCACCCGCACAAGATGGGCGCCTGGGCCGCCGACTCCAAGTCGCACGTTGCCCACATGACCCAGGGCGACTTCTACGGCAGCGAGAAAGCCGCGCTGATCGACGCTGACGACAGCCTGCGCATCGAGCTGGTCGGCAAAGACGGCAGCACCACCGTGCTGAAAGAAAAAACCGCAGTCAAGGCTGCCGAAATCATTGACTGCGCCACCATGAGCCGCAAGGCCCTGAAAGCCTTCATCGCCGAGCAGATCGCCGATGCCAAGGCCGCTGGCGTACTGCTGTCGGTGCACCTGAAAGCCACCATGATGAAGGTCTCCGACCCGATCATGTTCGGCGTCATCGTCGAAGAATTCTATAACGATGTGCTGGCCAAGCACGCCGCCGCGCTGGCCCAGGTAGGCTTCAACGCCAACAACGGCATCGGCGACCTGTACGCCCGCATCAAGGACCTGCCAGCCGCCCAGCAAGCCGAGATCGAAGCCGACATCCAGGCCCTGTATGCCGAGCGCCCGGCGCTGGCCATGGTCAACTCCGACAAGGGCATCACCAACCTGCACGTGCCAAGCGACGTTATCGTCGACGCCTCGATGCCGGCCATGATCCGTGACTCGGGCAAGATGTGGAACACCGCCGGCGAACTGCAAGACGCCAAGGCCGTGATCCCGGACCGCTGCTACGCCGGCATCTACCAGGCCACCATCGAAGACTGCAAGGCCAACGGCGCCTTCGACCCGACCACCATGGGCAGCGTGCCGAACGTTGGCCTGATGGCGCAAAAGGCCGAAGAGTACGGTTCCCACGACAAGACCTTCCAGATCAAGGCCGACGGCGTCGTGCGCGTGGTCGATGGCAAGGGCAAGGTGGTGCTGGAGCAGCACGTCGAAGCCGGTGACATCTTCCGCATGTGCCAGACCAAGGACGCGCCGATCCAGGACTGGGTCAAGCTGGCCGTCAACCGCGCCCGCCTGAGCAGCACCCCTGCGGTGTTCTGGCTGGACCCGGCCCGCGCCCACGACGGCGTGATGATCGAGAAGGTACAAAAGTACCTGAAGGATCACGACACCGCTGGCCTGGACATCCGCGTACTGCCTCCGGTTGAAGCCATCAAGTTCTCCCTGGCCCGCATCCGCGAAGGCAAGGACACCATCTCGGTGACCGGCAACGTGCTGCGCGACTACCTGACCGACCTGTTCCCGATCATGGAACTGGGCACCAGCGCCAAGATGCTGTCGATCGTGCCGCTGATGAACGGCGGTGGCCTGTTCGAAACCGGCGCCGGCGGTTCGGCACCGAAGCACGTACAGCAGCTGGTGGAAGAGAACTTCCTGCGCTGGGACTCGCTGGGTGAATTCCTGGCCCTGGCCGCTTCCCTGGAGCACCTGGGCAACACCTACGACAACCCGCGCGCCAAAGTGCTGGCCGACACCCTGGACCAGGCAACCGGCAAGTTCCTGGACACCAACAAGTCGCCTTCGCGCAAAGTCGGTGGTATCGACAACCGCGGCAGCCACTTCTACCTGACCCTGTACTGGGCCCAGGCCCTGGCTGCACAGAGCGACGACGCTGCCCTGCAGGCACGCTTCGCGCCACTGGCCAAGACCCTGAGCGAGAACGAGGAGACCATCGTCGCCGAGCTCAACGCTGTCCAGGGCAAGCCGGTCGACATCGGTGGCTACTACGCCCCGGATGCCGAGCTGACCGCCAAGGTGATGCGCCCAAGCCAGACCCTGAACAGCGCCATTGCTGCCCTGTAAGGTTCGCTTGAAGTAAACCCGCAAACCCCGGCCACGCACCGGGGTTTGTGCTTTCTGGATAAATGATATCTAGCGGCCAACCTGAAACCTGTGGGAGCGGGTTCACCCGCGAATGCGTCATTTGCGCCACCATCGCATTCGCGGGTGAACCGCTCCCACAGGGTCCGATCAGGCCGTTACGGAGCTATCAATGACCTGGCAACCCCACATCACCGTCGCCACCATCGTCGAACACGAAGGCAGGTTCCTCTTCGTCGAAGAATTCAAAGCGGGCCAACACGTCTTCAACCAACCCGCCGGCCACCTGGAGCCCTTTGAGACCCTGCCCCAGGCCGCCCTGCGCGAAACCCTCGAAGAAACCGCCTGGGAAGTCGAGCTCATCGGCCTGGTCGGCATCTACCTCTACACCGCCCCCAGCAATGGCGTCACCTACCAGCGCATCTGCTTCGCCGCCCGCCCCGTGCGCCACCACCAGGACCTGGCCCTGGACAGCGACATCGTCCGCGCCGTGTGGCTGACCCGTGACGAACTGCTGGCCGACCCCGCCCGCTGGCGCAGCGAGCTGGTACCACGCTGCCTCGACGACTACCTCAACGGCCCATTGCACAGCCTGGACCTGCTACGCGACTGACGCCGCGCTGCGGGTTTGATAGAATCGGCGTTTTTCCCCTTTGATACACACCGGTACCCATGACCAGCCCAGCACTCAAAGACCCCGCCAAGACCCGCGTCATCGTCGGCATGTCCGGCGGCGTGGACTCTTCCGTCTCCGCCCTTCTGCTCATGGAACAGGGCTACCAGGTGGAAGGGCTGTTCATGAAGAACTGGGAAGAAGACGACGGCACCGAATACTGCACCGCCCGTGAAGACCTGGCCGACGCCCAGGCCGTGTGCGACCGCATCGGCATCAAGCTGCACACCGCCAACTTCGCCGCCGAGTACTGGGACCACGTGTTCGAGCACTTCCTTGAAGAGTACAAGGCCGGCCGCACGCCCAACCCGGACATCCTCTGCAACCGCGAAATCAAGTTCAAGGCGTTTCTCGACTACGCCCTGTCGCTGGGTGCCGACCTGATCGCCACCGGCCACTACGTACGCCGCCGCGACACCGGTGACCTCACCGAACTGCTCAAGGGCCTGGACCCGAACAAGGACCAGAGCTATTTCCTGCATGCCGTCGGTGGCACGGAAATCGCCCGCACGCTGTTCCCGGTCGGCGAGCTGGAAAAGCCCGAAGTGCGCGCCATTGCCGAAAAACACGGCCTGGCCACTGCCAAGAAGAAGGATTCCACCGGTATCTGCTTCATTGGCGAACGCCGCTTCAGCGACTTCCTCAAGCAGTACCTGCCGGCGCAGCCGGGTGAAATCCAGACCACCGACGGTGAAGTGATCGGCCGCCACCATGGCTTGATGTACCACACCATCGGCCAGCGTCAGGGCCTGGGCATCGGTGGCCTGAAGGACGCTGGCGACGAGCCGTGGTACGTGCTGCACAAGGACCTGGAGCGCAACGTGCTGGTGGTCGGCCAGGGCAACGAACACCCTTGGCTGTTCTCCCGCGCCCTGCTCGCTTCGGACATTTTCTGGGTCAACCCGATCGACCTAGGCAGCCCGCGCCAGCTCACGGCCAAGGTGCGCTATCGCCAGAGCGACCAGCAGTGCACGCTGGAGCGCACCGCCAGCGGCTACCGCGCCGTGTTCGTCGAGCCGCAGCGCGCCGTTACCCCAGGCCAGTCGGTGGTGTTCTACGATGGCGAGGTGTGCCTGGGCGGCGGCGTCATCGAAACCGCCGAACCATGGAGCCCGCACGCATGAGCAACCTGCAGGAGCAGCTGATTGCGTTGGGTGGCGTATTCCAGGCCGCCGTGCTGGTCGACCGCATCGCCCGCACCGGCCAGGCGAGCGAGGCCAACATCGGCTGCATGCTGGGCAGCCTGCTGGTGCGTGACCCCAAGGACACCCTGGAGGTGTTCGGCGGTGACGACCTGAACCTGCGCGACGGCTACCGCGCCCTGGTCGGCGCCCTGGAGCGCGACCCCAACAGCCTGCAACGCGAACCACTGCGCTATGCGCTGTCGATGCTGGGCCTGGAGCGCCAGCTGAACAAGCGTGGCGACCTGCTCGACACCATCGGCAACCGCCTGCCGCAAATCCAGTCCCAGGCCGAGCATTTTGGCCTGGTTCACGAAAACGTCATCGCTTCCAGCGGAGCCTTGTACCAGGACACCCTCAGCACCTTGCGCCAGCGCATCCAGGTGCATGGCGACATGCGTTTCCTGCAACAGCCCAACAACGCCTCGAAAATCCGCGCCCTGCTGCTGGCCGGTATCCGCGCCGCGCGCCTGTGGCGCCAGCTGGGCGGCCATCGCTGGCAACTGGTGTTCAGCCGGCGCAAGCTGCTCAACGAACTGTACGACATGATGCGCAGCCCCTCCTGACTGGGGGTTGACAGTTCCGGCCTCATCGCCGGCAAGCCAGCTCCCACAGGGTTTGCACTGTGCTCAAGGCCTGCGCAGTAACCTGTGGGAGCTGGCTTGCCGGCGATGAGGCCAGAACAGGCAATGCACAAAGCCGCACCTGATCCATGGCCAGACCTTTGGTCAGCCACCCGACTCGGGCGCAAATTTCATGTATGATATGCGCCCTTCCAAAAGCCTGACTGTCCGAGAACACCCCATGCAGCTTTCTTCGCTCACTGCGGTTTCCCCTGTAGACGGCCGTTATGCCGGCAAAACCCAGGCCTTGCGCCCCATTTTCAGCGAATTCGGCCTGATCCGTTTCCGCGCCCTGGTCGAAGTGCGCTGGCTGCAGCGCCTGGCCGCCCACCCGCAGATCGGCGAAGTGCCGGCGTTTTCCGCCGAAGCCAACGCCCTGCTGGACAGCCTGGCTAGCGATTTCAAGCTGGAACACGCCGAGCGTGTCAAGGAAATCGAGCGCACCACCAACCACGACGTCAAGGCAATCGAATACCTGCTCAAGGAGCAGGCTGCCAAGCTGCCAGAGCTGGCCAACGTCAGCGAGTTCATCCATTTTGCCTGCACCAGCGAGGACATCAACAACCTGTCCCACGCCCTGATGCTGCGCGCCGGCCGTGACGACGTGCTGCTGCCGCTGATGCGCCAGATCGCCGACGCCATCCGCGCCCTGGCCCACGCCCACGCCGATGTGCCAATGCTGTCGCGCACCCACGGCCAGCCGGCTTCGCCGACCACCCTGGGTAAAGAGCTGGCCAACGTCGTGTACCGCCTGGAGCGCCAGATCGCCCAGGCCGCCGCCGTGCCGCTGCTGGGCAAGATCAATGGCGCCGTGGGCAACTACAACGCCCACCTGTCCGCCTACTCGCAGATCGACTGGGAAGAAAACGCCCGCGCCTTCATCGAAGACGAACTGGGCCTGCAGTTCAACCCGTACACCACCCAGATCGAGCCGCACGACTACATCGCCGAGCTGTTCGACGCCATCGCCCGCTTCAACACCATCCTGATCGATTTCGACCGTGACGTGTGGGGCTACATCTCGCTGGGCTACTTCAAGCAGAAGACCGTCGCGGGCGAAATCGGCTCGTCGACCATGCCGCACAAGGTCAACCCGATCGACTTCGAAAACTCCGAAGGCAACCTGGGTATCGCCAACGCGCTGTTCCAGCACCTGGCCAGCAAGCTGCCAATCTCGCGCTGGCAGCGCGACCTCACCGACTCCACCGTGCTGCGCAACCTGGGCGTGGGCTTTGCCCACAGCATCATCGCCTATGAAGCCAGCCTGAAAGGCATCGGCAAGCTGGAAGTCAACCACGCCCGCATCGCTGCTGACCTGGACGCCTGCTGGGAAGTGCTGGCCGAGCCGATCCAGACCGTAATGCGCCGCTTCAACATCGAGAACCCCTACGAGAAGCTCAAGGAGCTGACCCGTGGCAAGGGCATCACCCCTGAAGCGCTGCTGACCTTCATCGATGGCCTGGACATGCCAGCCGAAGCCAAGGCCGAGCTCAAGCAGCTGACCCCCGCTACCTACATCGGTAACGCGGCAGCCCAGGCCAAGCGCATCTAAGCCGACCGTCGCGTGCAACGCCCGGCCTGGCCGGGCGTTTTTATTCCCGGACGAAAATTACGTTTTTTCAATAGGTTGAACATGAATCCTGATACTCCACTGCAGCTGCTCGGCGGCATCTCGGCCCGCGAATTCATGCGCGACTACTGGCAGAAGAAGCCGCTGCTGGTGCGCCAGGCCTTCCCGGACTTCATCAGCCCGATCGACCCCGACGAACTGGCCGGCCTGGCCCTGGAAGAAGAAGTCGAGTCGCGCATCGTGCTCGAACATGGCGCACACCCGTGGGAGCTGCGCCGCGGCCCGTTCAGCGAAGAAACCTTCGCCGAGCTGCCGGAAAAGGACTGGACCCTGCTGGTGCAGGCCGTCGACCAGTTCGTCCCGGAAGTCGCCGAGCTGCTGGAAAACTTCCGCTTCCTGCCCAGCTGGCGCATCGACGATGTGATGATCAGTTTCGCCACCCCTGGCGGCAGCGTCGGCCCGCACTTCGACAACTACGACGTGTTCCTGCTGCAGGGCCACGGCCAGCGCAACTGGAAGATCGGCCAGATGTGCAGCAGCGACAGCCCGCTGCTGGAACACGCCGACCTGCGTATCCTCGCCGACTTCGAACAGAGCGGCGAGTGGACCCTGGAGCCCGGGGACATGCTGTACCTGCCGCCGCGCCTGGCCCACTACGGCGTGGCCGTGGACGACTGCCTGACCTACTCGGTTGGCTTCCGTGCCCCAAGCGCCGCCGAAGTGCTGACCCACTTCACCGACTTCCTCGGCCAGTTCCTGCCTGACGAAGAGCGCTACAGCGACGCCGACGCCCAGCCGGTCGCCGACCCGCACCAGATCCAGCACGACGCCCTCGACCGTCTGAAGGCGCTGCTCGACAAGCACATGGGCGACAAGGACCTGCTGCTGACCTGGTTCGGCCAGTTCATGACCGAGCCGCGTTACCCGGAGCAGGTTGCAGGCGAAGAGCTGAGCGAAGAAGAGCTGGTCAAAGCCCTCGAGGATGGCGCCATCCTGATCCGCAACCCAAGCGCGCGCATGGCCTGGTCCGAGCTCAACGACGATCTGATGCTGTTCGCCAGCGGCCGCAGCTGCCCGCTGCCAGGTAAACTGCGCGAGCTGCTGAAGCTGGTGTGCGCGGCCGATGCGCTGCACATCGAAAACCTGGCAGAGTGGCTGGAAGACGAAGATGGCCTTATGCTGGTACAGCAACTGGTCAAACAAGGAAGCCTGGGATTCGCCGATGAATAAGATTCATGTGCGCCTTGCCGATTGGCACAAGGACAATGCCGATATCCGTCGCATTCGTGAAGCGGTGTTCGTCGCCGAACAGCACATCCCGCCAGAGCTGGAGTTCGACTCGGAAGACAACGACGCACTGCACTTCCTGGCCCTGGAAGGCGACTACCCGATCGGTACTGCCCGCCTGCTGGCGGACGGCACCATCGGCCGCATTTCAGTGCTGAAGGACTGGCGCGGGCTGAAG
Organism: Pseudomonas sp. CM25; assembly: GCF_013179705.1. Taxonomy (NCBI): domain Bacteria; kingdom Pseudomonadati; phylum Pseudomonadota; class Gammaproteobacteria; order Pseudomonadales; family Pseudomonadaceae; genus Pseudomonas; species Pseudomonas sp. CM25. The sequence continues at coordinate 13,996 of NZ_JABMCW010000060.1, forward strand.
GTGGGTGATGCACTGATGAACGCGGTAATCGCCGAAGCGCAGAACCGCGACCTGAAGCAGCAGACGCTCAGTGCACAGGTGCACGCCACGCCGTTCTACGAGCGCCTCGGCTTTCGCGTGGTCAGCGAGGAATTCCTCGAAGCCGGCATCCCGCATGTGGACATGGTGCGCGACTCACGCGTCTGATCCATAACCTGTACTGGCCTCTTCGCGGGTAAACCCCGCTCCCACAGGTACCCCACAGCCCCCAAATGCTGTGCGGTCCCTGTGGGAGCGGGTTCACCCGCGACAGGGCCGGCACACGCGACAGACATTCCCGCTGACAAAACCTGTACATCCATCCAGATAAAACTTGCCTCCGCGCCCCCGCTTGCGCATCCTAGTGCCCATCACCCCCGATGAAGCGTTCCCGGCCATGCGCCTGTTCCTCTGCGAAAAACCCTCCCAGGCAAAAGACATCGCCAAAGTGCTCGGCGCCACCCGCAAGGGCGACGGCTGTTGGCAAGGTACCGACGTCTGCGTCACCTGGTGCATCGGCCACCTGCTGGAAACCGCCCCGCCCGACAGCTACGACGAACGCTACAAGCGCTGGAACCTGGCCGACCTGCCCATCATCCCGGACACGTGGAAGATGCTGGTCAAGCCCAAGACCGCCAGCCAGTTCAAGGCGGTCAAGCGCCTGCTCGGCGAAGCACGGGAGCTGGTGATTGCCACTGACGCCGACCGCGAAGGCGAGATGATCGCCCGCGAGCTGGTCGAGCATTGCCGCTACCGTGGCCCGGTGCAACGCCTGTGGCTGTCGGCACTGGACGACGCGTCCATCCGCAAGGCCCTGGCCCGCCTGCTGCCAGGTCACGAAACCTTCAACCTGTACCATTCGGCGCTGGGCCGCTCGCGGGCCGACTGGCTGATCGGCATGAACATGAGCCGCCTGTTCACCTTGCTGGGCCGGCAATCCGGCTACCAGGGCGTACTGCCGGTGGGCCGGGTGCAAACACCCACCTTGCGCCTGGTGGTCGACCGCGACCGCAGCATCGCCGATTTCGTGCCGGTGCCGTTCTGGGCCATCGATGTTCAACTCGAACACGCTGGCCAGCGGTTCAACGCCCAATGGCGTGCTCCTGAGGATGCTTGCGACGATCAGGGCCGCTGCCTGAAGCAGGGTCTGGCACAACAGGCCGCTGCAGACATCGGCAATGCCGGCACGGCCCGGGCGGTAAAAGTGGCCACCGAGCGCGTGCGCGAAGCCGCACCGCTGCCCTTCGACCTGGGCACCCTGCAGGAGCTGTGCTCGAAAAAGTTCGGCCTTGGCGCCCAGGAAACCCTCGACATCGCCCAGGCCCTGTACGAAACCCACAAACTGATCACCTACCCGCGCAGCGACTGCGGCTACCTGCCCCAGAGCCAGCACGCCGAAGCACCGGCCATTCTTGCCGCGCTGCAACGGGCCGATGCCAGCCTGGCACCACTACAGCCCCACCTGGAGCCGCAGCGCCGTTCGCGGGCGTGGAACGACGCCAAGGTCAGCGCCCACCACGGCATCATCCCCACCGCCGCCGCCAGCGACCCGTCGCGCCTGCCGGCCAAGCACAAGGCGGTGTACACCCTGATACGCGCCCGTTACCTGGCGCAGTTCCTGCCCAACCATGAGTACGACCGCACCCAGGCCGACTTCGACTGCGCCGGCCATGCCCTGCGCGCGGTGGGCAAGCAGATCGTCGAACCGGGCTGGCGCCGTGCGCTGCCTGAAGCGCTGACCCCGGCCAAGGGCCGCGAGCACCGCCTGCGCAGGTGCTGCCAACGCTGCGCGAAGGCCAGGACTGCAGCGTGCAGGGCCTGCAACTGAAGGACCTGTGGACCCAGCCACCCAAGCCGTTTACCGAAGGTGACCTGATCAAGGCCATGAAGAACGTGGCCAAGTTGGTGGACGATCCACGGCTGAAGCAGAAGCTCAAGGAAACTACCGGCATCGGCACCGAGGCCACCCGTGCCAGCATCATCCAGGGCCTGCTCGACCGCGGTTACCTGGTCAAGAACGGCAAGGCACTGGCGGCCACACCCGCAGCCTTCAGCCTGATCGATGCCGTACCCCGCGCCATTGCCGACCCGGGCACCACTGCAGTTTGGGAGCAGGCGCTGGACATGGTGCAGAGCGGCGAGATGAGCCTGGAAGAGTTCGTAGCCCGGCAGTCGGCGTGGATGGGCAAACTGGTGGAGCGCTGCAGCGGCATGCGCATGACCATCAGCGGGCCGGCGGCAGGGGCTGCGCCGCCGTGGAAGAAAAAGCGCCGTAGCGGCGGGAAAGGTAAGACGACAGGCGCGAAGACTGCGAGCAAGCCGCGTCAACCTCGGAAAAAGGCGGCAACCTGAAGCGGTTGCACTGTCGCCCCCTCTCGCCGGCAAGCCAGCTCCCACAGGCCCTGCACATAATTCGAGACCTGTGGCGATCTTGTGGGAGCTGGCTTCCCGGCGATAGGGCCAGATCAGGCATTACATAACATCCAGGCAAACCACAAACCTTGCCCACCCCATTGGCATCATGAAATTTACCTGCTAAGTTTTCATGAAAATAACCACAATAATTTTCATGAGGCCATTGCATGTTCAAGCAGTCTGCCCAGCATATCGCCAGCTACTACGCCCAGACCTACCCCGCCAGCATCCCCCTGCGCCCCACCCTGCAAGGCACCCACGACACCGACGTGCTGGTCATCGGCGCCGGCTTCAGCGGGCTGCACACGGCCTTGCGCCTGACCCAGGCCGGCAAGCGCGTGACACTGCTCGAGGCCAGCCGCGTGGCCTGGGCCGCGTCCGGCCGCAACGGTGGCCAGGCCCTGCTGGGCTGGTCGTGCGACATGCCCCCGCTGGAGAAGGCCCTGGGTCTGGAACGCACCCAGCGCCTGTGGGCGAGCATGTGCTGGGCCGCCGAGGAGCTGCGTGAGCTGCCCGGGCGGCATGGTTTCGATATCGATTACCGGCTGGGCAGCCTGTGGACCGCCGTGCTGCCGCGGCGGGTGAAACTGCTTGAAGAAGCCCTGCACGATGCTGAACGCAAATGGGGTTACGACGCCCTGCGCCTGATCGGCCGCGACGAGCTGCCGCAATGGATCGACAGCCCGCGCTATCAGGCGGCGCTATACGACGCGAAAGGCGCGCACCTTAATCCGCTGAAACTGGCCCAAGGGCTGGCCGGCACCCTTGAAGCCGCTGGCGGGCGCATCTACGAACAGAGCCAGGTGCTCAGCTACCAGCAGGCCGGCGACGGCTATGTTGCCCGCACCGATCACGGCGAAGTACGCAGCCAGGTATTGGTGCTGGCCTGCAACGCCTACATCGACCGCCTGGACCGCAGCTTGTCTCGCCGGCTGTTGCCGGTCGGTTCATACCAGGTGGCCACCGCACCACTGAACCCCGACTTCGCCCGCTCGCTTCTGCCGCGCAACAGCTGCGTGATCGACAACCAGTTCGTGCCCGATTACTTCCGCCTCACCCCGGACAATCGCTTGCTGTTTGGGGGTGGCTGCACCTACCTGGGCGGCATTCCGAAGGATGTCGCCAACGCCACCCGCCCTTACCTTGAGCGGGTGTTCCCGCAACTGGCGGGGGTGGTCATCGACTATGCCTGGGGCGGCCATATCGATTGCAGCATCCAGCGCACGCCAGATGTCGGCTGCGCGGGCCAGCGCTACTGGTTGCAGGGCTTCTCCGGCCACGGCGTACTGCCTACCCTGGCCGCGGCGCGCGCGGTCAGCGATGCCATTCTGGGTGACGACGACCTGCTGAGGCTGTACCAAGGCATCGACAATGGCCGCTTCCCCGGCGGCGACCTGCTGGCGGCACCGCTTGAAGCCGCCGCCAAAGCCTGGTACCGGATGCGCGACCGCGTCTGATCGACAACTCCCCGATACCCAGCAAAATCCCTCCTATTCTCAATAGCTCCCTTCGCTCCCTGCATCCAGGAGATACGACCATGAGCTATGTAACCACGAAGGACGCCGTACAGATCTTCTACAAGGACTGGGGCCCGCGCGACGCGCCGGTCATCCACTTCCACCACGGCTGGCCGCTGAGCGCCGACGACTGGGACGCGCAGATGCTGTTCTTCCTCGCCAAGGGTTACCGCGTAGTCGCACACGACCGCCGTGGCCATGGCCGCTCTAGCCAGGTATGGGACGGGCACGACATGGACCACTACGCCGACGACGTGGCGGCCGTGGTCGAGGAGTTGGGCATCCAGGGCGCCGTGCATGTCGGCCACTCGACCGGTGGCGGCGAAGTGGTGCGCTACATGGCCCGCCATCCTGGCGACAAGGTGGCAAAGGCAGTACTGATTGCCGCCGTCCCCCCGCTGATGGTGCAAACACCCGGCAACCCCGGCGGCCTGCCCAAGTCGGTGTTCGACGGGTTCCAGGAGCAGGTAGCAAGCAACCGTGCGCAGTTTTACCGGGATGTGCCGACCGGGCCGTTCTACGGCTATAACCGCCCCGGTGTCGAAGCCAGCGACGGCATCATTGGCAACTGGTGGCGCCAGGGCATGATCGGCAGCGCCAAGGCCCATTACGATGGCATCGTGGCGTTTTCCCAGACCGACTTCACCGAGGACCTGAAGGGCATCCAGCAGCCCGTACTGGTCATGCATGGCGACGATGACCAGATCGTGCCCTATGAAAATTCCGGACCGCTGTCGGCAAAACTGTTGCCCAATGGCACGTTGAAAACCTACAAGGGCTACCCGCACGGCATGCCGACTACTCATGCTGATGTGATCAATGCGGATTTGCTGGCGTTTATCAGAAACTGAGCATTATTTGAGCCGGTTGCTTGGAGCCTTGGTTTGCCAGCGACCGGCCGCGCTGCTCCTGGCAGTTCTGCCAGTTGTGGGTTAGCGGAGTCTGCTTGAGGATACGCCCACTGCTCGAGACTACAGGCTGATCATGTCGCGGACCACAAACAGATTCGCTTACACGTCCTACGGATACCACAATTCGGCACTCACTTCGGCCTGCACGCTTGGCTTTGCAGGCCAGCGCCTGGACGCTCTAATAAACGGCTATCCCCTTGGCAATGGATACCGAATATTCAGCCCGGCGCTGGCACGCTTCTTGTCCCCTGACAGCTTTCAGCCCATTTGGCGAAAACATACGTAATGCATACGCCTATTGCATAGGCGACCCGATAAACTCTTACGACCCCTCAGGGCATGTCCCGATATTTAGAACCAAGGCCTACTATCGCACCAAGGCCACAAGGGCCCTCAATGAAGACCCTAACTTGAAGAAGCAATACGGGGATATCCTGGAGGCCGACAGCGCTCGCAAAAAACATTACAAAGCAATCTACAGAATTTATAAACTTGAAAAGTCCAGTAGAGCATATGAAGCAACGCACATTGAGGAACTCCAGCGCGGGGATTACGGCATCGACGTCCAGACAGCGCTCTACGAGAGAGCAAGCAGACGGCCTACATCGGACAGTGGCGACTTCCCCTTGGCAGCTTCCATGGATTCAGAAGATGCATTGAAGTACCACGACAAACAGAGAAGAATTGAAAAATATGTAGCTAGACTTGAAGAATTTGAAAGAGATTTGCATTCCGCCCAATTAGCAGCCATTGAGATTAGAAATCAGTCTTAATATTTCAACTGGTTCTACAACGAGTATGGCGGTGTGAGGCTGGTCTTGGATCGACTGCAGACATCGACGACTTACAAGCTCAGGCACTCCGTATTATCATTGCACCACTCCTCGCGGTCATTTGCCGCAGCCTGCCCTTCAGCTTGAAAGCCTCCCATGCCCTTCGAACTCACCGTAGAACCCCTAACCCTCCTGATCCTGGCCCTGGTCGCCTTCGTCGCCGGTTTCATCGATGCCATCGCCGGTGGCGGCGGCCTGCTCACCACCCCGGCGCTGCTCACCGCCGGCATGCCGCCGCACCTGGTACTGGGCACCAACAAGCTAAGTTCCACCTTCGGCTCGGCCACTGCCGGTTTCACCTACTACAAACGCAAACTCTTCCACCCGGCGCAATGGCGCCCGGCGCTGTTCGCCACCCTGGTCGGCGCACTGATCGGCGCTGTAGTAGCCCACTACATGCCAGCCGAATGGCTGAACAAGATGCTACCGGTGATCGTCTTCGCCTGTGGCATCTACCTGCTGTTTGGCGGCACGCCCAAGGCACCGCTGGATGCCGATGCACCCATCAAGAAAAAGTGGCAAACGCCGCAGGGCTTCACCCTGGGCTTCTACGACGGCGTGGCCGGTCCGGGTACCGGGGCGTTCTGGACGGTCAGCACCTTGCTGCTTTACCCTATCGATCTGGTGCGGGCCAGCGGTGTGGCACGCAGCATGAACTTCGTCAGCAACATCGCGGCGCTGACGGTGTTCATCATTTCCGGGCAAGTCGATTACGTGGTTGGCCTGTGCATGGGCCTGTCGGTGATGGTCGGCGCCTTCTTCGGCGCACGCACGGCGATCAGCGGCGGCAGCAAGTTCATCCGCCCGGTGTTCATCACCGTGGTGCTGGGGCTGACCGTGCGCCTAGCGTGGCAGCACTGGTTCGGGCAGGCCTAAGCGGCGAGCGACATAGAGGTCAATGAGGTATCGGGCAATCGAGCGCCCGGCCGGCAACGGCGGCAGGTCGTGGACGCTGAACCACTGGGCGTCCTCGATTTCGTCCGGCTGCATGACAATGTCGCCGCCCGCGTACTCGGCATGGAAACCCAGCATCATCGAGTGCGGGAACGGCCAGCATTGGCTGCCGACGTACTGGATGTTCTGCACCTCCACCGCCACTTCTTCCCGCACTTCACGCACCAGGCAGTCCTCGGCCGACTCGCCCGGTTCGGCAAAGCCGGCCAGGGTGCTGTATACCCCGGTGACGAAACGCGGCGAACGCGCCAGCAGAATCTGGTCGCCACGGGTGACCAGTACGATCATGCTCGGCGAGATGCGCGGGTAGCTGCGCAGGTCACAGGGCTTGCAGTACATCGCCCGCTCCCAACGGATTTGCGTCATCGCCTGGCCACAGCTGCCGCAGAAGCGGTGCTCGCGGGCCCAGGTGCCGATCTGTGCGGCATAGCCCAGCACTTTGTAGATGTCGAAGTCGCCTTCCAGCATGAACGCGCGCAGGCCGCGCCAGCTGCAGCCCGGTACCTGGGTGGCACTGCGCAGTTCCAGCAGGAACAGCGGCTGGCCGTCGAAGTGGCCGATACCGTGCTCGCACAGCACGTCAAGGTCCTGGCGCTTGAGCCATTCACGGGGGAACAGCGCGCCGTTGTCGTCCAGCAAAAACCCTTCCGGGCTGCGGGCCACGGCCAGCCCCCCGGTAATCTGCGGGTCGAGTACTGCGGTAGTCCAGCGTGCTGACATGTCGGGGGGTTCCTTGACTGCGCGTCCCCCGGCCCGATCAGTCGGCGAACGTCGGTTTCTGTTTGCTCATGTGTGCCGCCACGGCCACGCGCAGGTCTTCGGACTGCAGCATCGCGGCGTTCCAGGTAGCGACGTAGTCCAGGCCATCGTCGATGCGGTGGTCGCGCATGTAGCTGAGCATTTCCTTGGTGCCGGCCACGGCGATCGGTGATTTTGCGGCAATCTCGCGGGCGATGGCAAAGACCCCGTCGAGCAATGCGGCCTGATCATCATAGACCCGGTTGACCAGGCCTATGCGCAGCGCCTCGTCGGCCTCGACGCTGCGCCCGGTGAAAGCCAGCTCACGCATCATGCCGTCACCGATGATACGTGGCAAACGTTGCAGTGTGCCGACATCTGCAGCCATGCCCATGTCGATTTCCTTGATCGAGAACTGCGCATCACGGCTGCAGTAGCGCATGTCGCAGGCCGAGACCAGGTCGATGGCGCCGCCGATGCAGTAGCCCTGCACCGCCGCCAGTACCGGCTTGCGGCATTTGTCCACGGCCGTGAACGACGCCTGCAGGCGCTGGATGGTCTTGCGCAGGAAGCGTGCATTGCGCCCTACGTCCTTGCCCATCTGCCCGGCCAGCGAGGCCAGCATCATCAGGTCGATACCGGCGGAAAAATGCTTGCCAGCACCACTGATCACCACCACGCGCACGGCGTCGGTGTCGTCCACCCACTGGAAAATTTCGATGATCTCTTCCCAGAAGGCCGCGTTCATCGCGTTGACCTTCTCCGGGCGGTTGA
>NZ_JABMCW010000600.1:0-1790 GCF_013179705.1 Pseudomonas sp. CM25
GGATGGCCTTGAGCAGTTCGCTGGCGGCAGCCAGGTCCTCACGCTTGGCACTGCGTGGCTCGCGGCCCAGGTAGTTGAGGACCACGGCCAGCACCTCGTCGGGCGAGTCGATCACCGAGATGCCGCAATCGGCGAACTTGGCAGCCAGCTCGGGCTTGAACAGCAGGTCGAGGTTGTCCAGCGGCGCATCGGGCATGCGCTCGCGTACTTTGTCGGCATTCACCGTCAGGCCGATGGTGCCCCAGGTGTAAGGGACGGTGGCCTGGCTGGCCTTGGGGTACTGGGCATGCAGTTTGCGCAGGCCGGGCTCGATGTCGTCCAGCGCTTCCAGGCGGCTGTGGTCCAGCGGCTGCAGGCTGCCGGCGCGCATCAGGCGCTCGGCCACGGTATCACCGGGGAACACCAGGTCGTAGCCGCTGCGCCCCGACATCAGCTTGGCTTCGAGCACCTCGCTGCCGTCCATGACGTCGTAGATCACCTGAATACCGGTTTCGGCTGTGAACTGCTTGAGGGTGTCCTCGGCAAAATAGTCTGCCCAGTTGTACAGGCGCAGCACGGGCTGCTCGGCCTGGGCCTGGCTGGTGCAGGCGACCAGCGCCAATGCGGCTAGAACGTGGCGTTTCATGCTCAGGCCCTCAGGGTGTGTGGGTGCGTGCCATCCAGGGTCAGCAGCGGGGCGTACATTTCTGGGCGGCGATCACGGTAGATGCCCCAGCTCAGGCGGTCCTCGCGCATGCGCTGCAGGTCCAGGTCGTGCAGCCAGATGCCACTGCTGTCGCGGTAGGCCTCGGCAAGCATGGCTCCCTTGTGGTCGCAGATGAACGACGAGCCATAAAAGCGCATGGCCAGCGATGTGTCGCTGGCTGCGACTTCCTCGCCAACGCGGTTGGCCGCGACCACCGGTAGCAGGTTGGCGGCGGCGTGGCCGCGCATGGCCACCTGCCAATGGTCGCGTGAGTCCAGTTCGGCGCAGCCGGGCTCGGAGCCGATGGCGGTGGGGAACAGCAGCACTTCGGCGCCCATCAGTGCCAGGCAGCGGGCCGTCTCGGGAAACCACTGGTCCCAGCAGATACCAATGCCCAGGCGGCCGAAGGCGGTGTCCCAGACTTTGAAGCCGGTGTCACCGGGGCTGAAGTACTCCTTTTCCTGGTAGCCGATGGCATTGGGGATGTGGGTCTTGCGGTAAACGCCGAGCAGGCGACCGTCAGCGTCGGCCACGCTCAGCGAGTTGAAGAAGGCATTGCCGGCGCACTCGTACCAGCTCAGCGGCAGTACCACGCCCAGCTCGCCGGCCAGCGCCGCGAAGCGCTGCAGGATCGGGCTGTCGGGGTAAGGCTGCGCCAGGGCCTGGTGCTGGTGGTTTTGTTCGATGCAGAAGTACGGGGTGGCGAACAGCTCTTGCAGCAGGATCACCTGGGCACCTTTGGCGGCGGCCTGGCGTACCAGTTGCTCGGCGCGCTCGAGGTTGTCGGGCAGGTTCCAGCTGCATGGCATTTGCGTGGTGGCCACGCGCAACAGGCTCATGGCTGCACCTGCGGCTGTTGCTGGGTGATGCAATGGATGCCACCACCGCCGTGGGCGATGTGGTCGATACGCACGGGCACGATCTCGCGGCCAGGGAAGGCGTGGGCCAGTTGCGCAGCGGCCTCCTGGTCGGCGGCGATACCGTAGGCGGGCATGATGATCGCGCCATTGGCGATGTAGAAGTTGGTGTAGGAGGCACAGAACACCTCGGCGCCCGGATCGACAGCATCGCTGGCCTCGTACAGGTCGAGCAGTTCGAAATGGCG
>NZ_JABMCW010000601.1:0-1786 GCF_013179705.1 Pseudomonas sp. CM25
GATCCTCTTCAACGAGTTACCGGGCCATCTGCAAACGATGGCCCTGTTCAAGGTGAACACGGGCTGCCGTGAGCAAGAGGTGTGCAAGCTGAGGTGGGATTGGGAGATATCGGTGCCGGAACTGGGAACCAGTGTTTTCCTGATCCCTGCTGACTTCGGCGGGAGACACGCCCGGTCGGGCGTAAAGAATGGCGACGAGCGCCTGGTGGTGCTGAACAACGTGGCCAAGTCGATTATTGAAAGGCAGCGCGGGATCAGCAAGGAATGGGTATTCCCATACAACGGCACCGCGATGCACCGGATGAACGACTCGGCATGGAAGAAGGCACGGGTGAGAGCGGCGAAACTCTGGCAGGAGGAAAACCTTCGCCCCGCTCACCCTGGATATGCCTCGATCAGGATTCACGACTTAAAGCACACCTTCGGTCGACGACTGCGGGCAGCAGGCGTTACTGAAGAGGATCGGAAGTCACTGCTCGGGCACAAGAACGGCAGCATCACCAGCCACTACTCCGGCGCTGAGCTGGGCAAGCTGATTGAGGCTGCGAACATGGTATCAACAACTGACTCTCGCGGGCCGGTGTTGACGATCTTGAAGAGGAAAATCGGATGAAGTCCCGAAAAACTCCCCACATGCAAAAACGAAAAAGCCACCCGAGGGTGGCTAAGTCGTTGAAATATATGGTCGGGACGGAGTGATTCGAACACTCGACCCCTTGCACCCCATGCGCTTATGTAGTGGAGTTCCATGGAATGCCATGGACCGCCCAAGATCACCTGTAAGCTAGCAAATACGGGACCTACAAGATATATTAAGTTCTGTGGAAATCCACCAGCATCCCCCTGAAGCCAACCAATTCGGTGGGGCAAAAGTGGGGCAAAATTCCAAGGCACGCCACGTTGGCTAGGGGTAACCATTGACGAAGCTGACAGTGAAGCAACTGGAAGCACTCACGCCCACCGATGACGGCAAAACGCTTCGAGAAGAGGGCGGCCTGACCGCCAAGGTTCGTGCAGGCGTGCGCGGGGTTACGGTGCTCTTCCGTTTTGAATTCAAAATGGGCGGAACCAAACGCGATCAGCGTCTGGGCAGCTGGCCAAAAAGATCGCTGGCGCAGATTCGTGCCGAACGAGACGAAGTGAGAGCAAGCGTTGCTAAAGGTATAGAACCCGCCGCCGCCCGAAAGGCAGCTAAGATCGAGGCCCAAGCTGCGGTCGCAGCAACTATTGCTGAAGCCGAACGTCAGGCTGCAGAGAACAAGACTGTCACCGACCTTTTTGAAGAATGGATGCGCGACGGGGTATCCCGCCAGGACGGCAACGCAGAACTTCGCCGCAGCTTTTCCAAAGACGTGCTTCCAGCTATCGGCTATAAACCTCTGCGAACTATTAATGAAAAAGATCTGCTCACTCTCCTGCGTTCGATCAAAGCTCGCGGTCTAAACCGTACAGTCGTTATTCGCAGCAAGGACATAGGTCAGATGCTGCGGTGGGCCGAGAAACGAAATCCGTGGCGAACCTTGATGGTCGATGGAAACCCCGCCGACCTGATTGACGTAAACAAACTCCTTGATCATGACTATCAGGAGCAGCGCGACCGTCTGCTATCCACTGGCGAAATCCAAGAGTTGCAATATATTTTCACCCGCTTGGCGTCTGAGTATAACTCCCTACCCGCTGGCCAAAAATACTCCGGCATCCGACCTGTGAATTCCCGCGTACAATGCGCAGTCTGGATCTGCCTCAGCACCCTCTGTCGCATAGGCGAACTCCTCAAGTCCGAGTG
>NZ_JABMCW010000602.1:0-1779 GCF_013179705.1 Pseudomonas sp. CM25
GGCTTGACTGTAATACTCGTACCACTTTTTGTACCAAAAAGTGGTTTTTATGGGGGAATCAGGGGGAAATATGGCCCCTGTAGGCCTTTAAAACCCCCTTTTCCAATACTCCTGCTAATCCGCACATGTAACGTAAACCCTTTGAGTTTCGGCACTCTTGGCGTTACTGGCTTTTAGCTCGTACCATTTTTGTACCACTTTCCAGCGATTTCAGCTTATCAAGCTCAGCCCAGTCATTCGGCGAGTTGATCCACTTCGCGTATGTCGAAAGCAGCACCTGTACGCTATGCCCGAGTTGCGCGGCGATGAATGCCGGGTTCATGCCGGCCATCAGGCACATGGTCGCGTACGTGTGGCGCGTGTCGTACATCCTGCGGCGCCTGATACCAAGCTTCCGTAGGGCTGCCAGCCAGTAGCGTTTTTGACTCGTCTCGGAGCGAATGAACATATCCGAGCGGTCACCCGTCCCACTGGGCGCGAACACATAATCTGAACGGGCCTCGGTGAGCGGTCTAGCTTTTTCGAGCGCATGCAGGGCGCGATCGTTCAATAAAACTTTCCGGGAACGCTTCGTTTTGGTGCGATCCTGGATCACTCCACGGATCTGAATGCGGCAAACGTTGGCAGTCTTTCCGCGCCTGTCGATTTCGCTCCAGCGCAAAGCCATCACCTCGCCCGGCCGCATGCCGGTGTAGAAACAGAACTCGAAATAGGCCGCGTAAATTGCCGTCATGCCGCTCGTCGTTTCGTACAGATGAGCAATGATCGAATCCGCTTCCTCTTTGGTGAAAGGGTCGACCTCACGCTTCGGCACTTTGGCGCCTGGGATAGACAGGGCCGGGTTTCGAACAATCAACTCGTCCGTCACCGCCTGCTGGAAGATCGACACCAGTAGGCCGACCACGCCCTTGCGGCGTACCGGGGAAGTCCACTTGATATCGTTCATGATCTTGCGCAGGAGCACTGACGTGATGGTGTCGATCGGCTTCTCGGCCAGGTACGGAACCCAATACACCTGCAGGGCAGAGCGGTAGTTTTTCCGGGTTCCCTCCACGATCTGCAGGCTGTTGAGCCAGTCCTGCGCGTAATCGAAGAAGATCGGCGTAGTTTGCTCCTGAACCACCACGCTTCGGGTATTTGGGAACAGCTCGGCGTACTTCTCTGCCGTCAGGGCGCCGAGCTTGTCCAACCCCTTTACTTGAGCACGTAGACTCGCTGCTGCTGCGATCCCTTTCGGGGTCTGAGGGAGGGCGAGCGTCTCGCAGCACCGCTTCTTGTTCCAGGTGAAGCGAATTCGGATTGAGCGCCCGACAAGCTCGACTCCGGCCGGCAGGTCCACAGGCTTTCGATCCATTCGTCATATCTCCTTTTGCTGTACATAATCCTGCCGTTGATCTTCATCCACACCCAGTTGGGGATGATGCCTTTCTCGCGCTTGCGTTGAAGCGCCTTCGCTGTACACCCCACCAACTCGCCCATCCGTTTTTCGGTGACCTTGTCGTGCACATGGTCTTCGGGCAGATTCTCTGCTGCTGCCATCGCTATTCCTCCTGACGCGTCAGGTTTTGGTTGTCACGCCGATCTGTCACGTCAGGTCCTTTTTGCCGGCGGCAGGGCTGGTTTCGATTCGATAAACGTGCTGGCTGAGTTCTCGCCGCCAATGTGGCGGAAGTAGTCGATCTCAACCTTTGCGCTTTCAATCAGAACCCGGCTGATATCCGATACTGACTGGGCACGCTGAACCTCTTTGGCCAGACTGTCGTCGTCGGCTTCACGTAC
>NZ_JABMCW010000603.1:0-1776 GCF_013179705.1 Pseudomonas sp. CM25
GACCCTCGGCCCTGAGCGCTCGGGTATACTCCTGCGCAATTTTGCGAAGTTTCAGAGGACTGTTCAATGAGCAACGTCGACCGCGCCGAAATCGCCAAGTTCGAAGCGCTGGCCCACCGCTGGTGGGACCGCGAAAGCGAGTTCAAGCCGCTGCACGAAATCAACCCGCTGCGCGTCAACTGGATCGATGAACGCGCCAGCCTGGCCGGCAAGAAAGTGCTGGACGTGGGTTGCGGCGGCGGCATCCTCAGCGAAGCGATGGCCCTGCGCGGCGCCACGGTGACCGGTATCGACATGGGCGAGGCGCCCCTGGCCGTGGCCCAGCTGCACCAGCTGGAATCGGGCGTGCAGGTGGACTACCGGCAGATCACCGCCGAAGCCCTGGCCGAAGAAATGCCCGAACAGTTCGACGTGGTCACCTGCCTGGAAATGCTTGAGCACGTGCCCGACCCGTCTTCGGTGATTCGCGCCTGCTACCGCATGGTCAAGCCCGGCGGCCAGGTGTTCTTCTCCACCATCAACCGCAACCCCAAGGCCTACCTGCTGGCCATCGTCGGCGCCGAGTACATCCTCAAGATGCTGCCGCGCGGTACCCACGACTTCAAGAAGTTCATCCGTCCGTCCGAGCTGGGCGCGTGGAGCCGCGATGCCGGCCTGCAGGTGAAGGACATCATCGGTCTCACCTACAACCCGCTGACCAAGCACTACAAGCTGGCCAGCGACGTTGACGTCAACTACATGATCCAGACCCTGCGCGAGGAATGAGCATGCGTTTGCGAGCAGTACTCTTCGACATGGACGGCACCTTGCTCGACACGGCGCCGGACTTCATCGCCATTTGCCAGGCCATGCTCGCCGAACGCGGCTTGCCGGCCATTGACGACCAGCGCATCCGCGACGTGATTTCCGGGGGCGCCCGTGCCATGGTCGCCGCCACCTTTGCCATGAACCCGGAGGCAGAAGGCTTCGAGGCCCTGCGCCTGGAGTTTCTGGAGCGCTACCAGCGCGACTGCGCGGTGCACAGCAAACTGTACGACGGCATGGCCGAGCTGCTGGGCGACATCGAGAAGGGCAACCTGCTGTGGGGCGTGGTCACCAACAAGCCGGTGCGCTTCGCCGAGCCGATCATGCAGCAACTGGGCCTGGCCGAGCGTTCGGCGCTGCTGATCTGCCCGGACCACGTGAAAAACAGCAAGCCCGACCCCGAGCCACTGATCCTGGCCTGCGCCACCCTGGGCCTGGACCCGGCCAGCGTGTTGTTCGTCGGTGACGACCTGCGCGACATCGAGTCTGGCCGCGATGCCGGCACCCGCACGGCGGCCGTGCGCTACGGCTATATTCATCCAGAGGACAACCCCAACAACTGGGGTGCCGACGTGGTGGTGGACCACCCGCTGGACCTGCGCAAAGTGATCGACAGCGCGCTGTGCGGCTGCTGAACCCCGCCTAGACCGCAGCACAGTCCCCGTGGGAGCGGTGCTGCGCCAACGAACACGAAGGACAGAACCATGTTCGACTACACCGCCCGCCCCGACCTGCTGCAAGGCCGGGTCATCCTGGTTACCGGTGCCGGCCGCGGCATTGGCGCCGCTGCTGCCAAGGCCTACGCCGCGCTGGGCGCCACTGTGCTGCTGCTGGGCAAGACCGAGGCCAACCTGAACGAGGTGTATGACCAGATCGAAGCCGCCGGGCATCCGCAGCCGGTGGTGATCCCGTTCAACCTGGAAACCGCCCTGCCCCATCAGTACGACGAGCTGGCCGTGATGATCGAGGACC
>NZ_JABMCW010000604.1:0-1754 GCF_013179705.1 Pseudomonas sp. CM25
GGCTTGGAGAAACCGCCAGTCATCTCGCAATCGTTAACTGATGAGGTCTCGGCTGCGATGGGAGGGTCACTCACCTACATGCGCGGGAGCAGAGCGCTGGAGTCGGAAATCTCGAACCTTCTAGCGCGTACCTCGGATGACCCATTCATCCGTGGACTTCGCCCTTTGCAAGAGAGCGTCATGTTCTATCGTAATTTGAAGCTTGACCCAGCGGTCATTCAGGTTTTTGAGCAGGACGGGGCTGTGGAGCTACCGGATCGTCCGGTCAAACCAAGAAAGGCATTGATCGTCGCGCTTAGCGCAGTTTTGGGGTTGGGCGCGGGTGTCATGCTTGCAATCGGCAGAGAGCTCTGGAGTCGGCGTCGCCCAAGTTGAGTCGGACCATCTCTCACTAATACATGCATCTCTTTGATTCATATACAAAAGAATGTTAGGTGGCGCCCGGTGAACGGTTGAGGGGTGCAAGAAACCTGTTTTGATGACGCCAGGGTTCGCAACGGTGTAATGTGGATGCCCTGCAGTGTGGCGGGTAGAATCCGCTGGCGGGTTGTCGTTGCCAACCTATGGCGGGTCTCAGCCTTGAGTCGCGGGAACTGCTTCAGCTGGGTTCATCCCGTCGTAGGATGAAATGGATATCTTAAACACCCCGCCTCCTGTCATCTGTGCAGGCGGGTAATATAGAAGGGTGGTTCGCGCGAATGATGGATATCAGAAAGCAGGCAGTTGAGAAGTTTCAGGGTAAAACAGCCCTGATCGGTATTGTGGGGCTCGGATATGTTGGGCTGCCGCTGATGCTGCGTTATAACGCAATCGGCTTCAATGTTTTAGGTATAGACATTGATAAAGTAAAAGTCGAGCGCCTGAATGCTGGGCAAAGCTACATTGAGCATATTTCCAGTGAGCGAATTTCTGCTGCTCGGCAGCAGGGGTTCGAGGCTACCACGGACTTTAGTCGTGTCAGCCAGTGCGACGCATTGATTCTGTGTGTGCCAACGCCGCTGAACAAATACCGCGAACCTGACATGAGCTTTGTCATTAACACCACAGATGCCATAAAGCCTTATTTACGGGCAGGGCAGGTGGTTTCACTGGAAAGTACTACCTATCCGGGAACCACGGAAGAGGAACTTCTGCCGCGCGTTCAGGAAAATGGCTTGAAAGTAGGCGAAGATATTTTCCTAGTCTATTCGCCGGAGCGTGAAGATCCTGGCAATGCCAACTTTGAAACACGCACAATTCCCAAGGTCATCGGCGGGCACACACCAGCCTGCCTGGATGTGGGGATCGCTTTGTATGATCAGGCCATTGAAAAAGTCGTACCGGTAAGCTCCACCAAGGCTGCTGAAATGACAAAGCTTTTGGAAAACATTCATCGGGCAGTAAATATCGGCCTAGTGAATGAAATGAAGATCGTCGCTGATCGCATGGGCATCGACATCTTCGAAGTGGTCGATGCCGCAGCCACCAAGCCATTTGGTTTCACTGCCTACTATCCCGGCCCTGGGCTTGGCGGCCATTGCATTCCGATCGATCCCTTCTATCTGACCTGGAAAGCGCGTGAATACGGTGTAAATACCCGCTTCATCGAGCTGTCGGGTGAGGTCAACCAGGCAATGCCGGAATACGTCCTCGGCAAACTGATGGATGGGCTGAACGAGGCTGGCAGGGCGCTGAAAGGTAGCCGAATTCTCGTCCTGGGCATTGCCTACAAGAAAAATGTCGATGACATGCGCGAGTCGCCCTCGGTAGAAATC
>NZ_JABMCW010000605.1:0-1736 GCF_013179705.1 Pseudomonas sp. CM25
GGGATGTGCACGAATGCCGAGCGTGGCGGCTGCTTGCCGGCACACAGCACACCACGGGCTACCAGCAAGTTGGACCGGATTACATCCAGGCCTACCCGACCGATCAGCCGGGCGATGACCAGTGGTCGCCGCACGTGGGCATGCTGTGGGCGCAGTGGCGCCATCAGCAGCGGCGCCAGCACGCCAAATGCCGCAGCCAGCAGCAGGTTGCCCGGGCTTAGCGACAGGTTCAACAGCAACCACAGGCCAAACAGCGAGACAGATAACAGCGGGGCGGGGAACAGTCGGTTCATGGCTGCACCTGTACGTCGAGCGAGGTGGGGCCAGGAATCGGCCGCGCGGACATCACGGCCTCTATATAGGCGTCGGGGGCCTGCAGGCTGGCGGCGGTGTCCTGGGTGTAGCGCAGCAACGGCTCGGCCTTGAGGCTGAGGATGATGCACAGGCCGAGCAGGATGACGATAGGCAGGCACTCGTAGCGGCGCAGCACCGGTGACTGGCGCTCCTCGGGTTTCCAGAAGCGCAGGATGCCGACGCGGCCAAATGCGATCAGCGAGGCCATGCCGGACAGAATCAGCAACGCCACCAGGCCCCAGCCCGCTGCACTCAGCGGCTGCTCGGGGGGTACCCCAAGCCCTTGCGGGTTGAACAGTGCACTGATCAGGTTGAGCTTGCCGACAAAGCCCGACAGCGGCGGCATGCCGATGATCAGCAGTGCGCAGGCGATGAAGCTGAGGCCAAGGAAGGCCATGGTCCACGGAATGATCTGGCCGATTACGGCTTTTTGTTCATCGTCGAGGTTGATGCCTTTGGGCGGGTGCAGCGATTCCAGCAGCGGCGGCAAGGCGCCTTCCTCGTCCTCCAGCGGCACTTCGTTGGCCGAGCGTGAGCGTTCGACCAGTTCGGCAAGCAGGAACAGCGCGCACAGCGCCAGCGTCGAGTTGACCAGGTAGAACAGCGCGGCACCGGTCAGCGCCGGTTGGGCGAAGCCGACAGCGCCGAGCAGGGTGCCGGCCGAGACCAGGATACTGAGGGCCGCCATGCGCTCCAGGCGTTGCGCGGCCAGGATCGAAACGGCCGCTACCGCCAAGGTGACCAGCCCACCGTACACCAGCCACTCACCGCCAAAGTGGGCCGAGGCCCCGGCCTGTCCGGAAAACAGCAGCGTCCACAGGCGCAGCACGGCATACAGGCCGACCTTGGTCATGATGGCGAACAGGGCGGCCACCGGTGCGCTGGCCGAGGCGTATGCAGGCACCAACCAGAAGTTCAGCGGCCAGATACCGGCCTTGACCAGGAATGCCATGGCCAGGATCGCCGCACCAGCGTGCAGCAGGCCACGGTCGGCCTCTGGCACCAGCGGAATCTTCAGTGCCAGGTCGGCCATGTTCAGGGTGCCGGTGACGCCATACAGCATCGCCGCGCCTACCAGGAACAGCGAAGAGGCAAACAGGTTGATAGCGATATAATGCAGGCCGGCGCGGACCCGGGCGCGGCCCGAGCCGTGCAGCAGCAGGCCATAGGAGGCCGCCAGCAGCACCTCGAAGAACACGAACAGGTTGAACAGGTCGGCGGTGAGGAAGGCCCCGTACAGGCCCATCAGCTGGATCTGGAACAGCGCATGGAAACTGGCCCCGGCGCCGTCCCAACGGGCGCGGGCAAACAGCAGGGCGCTGAAACCGATGATGCCGGTCAGGGTCAGCAGCAGGGCCGACAGGTGGTCCACTACCAGCACG
>NZ_JABMCW010000606.1:0-1733 GCF_013179705.1 Pseudomonas sp. CM25
AAGATCGGCAGCGAGATCTTCGTCGCCGCGCAGCACCGCACCTTGCTGGTACTGGGCATGTTCTTCAGCTACCTGCTGGTCAAGCGCCTGTCGCCGCGCTATTGCGTGCTGGCTGCGCTGCTGGTGGGCACGGCGTTGTCTGGCGCGCTGGGCTTGCTGGACTTCAGCGGCTTCCATCTGGAGGTGGCCAAGCCGGTGTGGACCACGCCGAGCTTTTCTTTGGCAGCCACTATCAGCATTGGCATTCCGCTGTTCGTGGTGGCCATGACCTCGCAGAACATGCCCGGCGTGGCCGTGCTGCGCGCCGACGGCTACCAGGTGCCGGCCTCGCCGTTGATTTCGGCCACCGGCTTTGCCTCGCTGCTGCTGGCGCCGTTTGGCTCGCACGGGGTCAACCTGGCGGCCATCAGTGCGGCGATCTGCACCGGGCCGCATGCCCATGAAGACCCGAGCAAACGCTACACCGCTGCGGTGTGGTGCGGGATTTTCTACGGCATTGCCGGGGTGTTCGGGGCGACGCTGGCGGCGCTGTTTGCCGCATTGCCGAAAGAGCTGGTGCTGTCGATTGCGGCGCTGGCGCTATTTGGCTCGATCATGAACGGGCTGACCGTGGCCATGAGCGAAGCGCGTGAGCGTGAGGCGGCGGTGATTACCTTCATGGTCACGGCTTCGGGGCTGACCCTGTTCTCGATCGGCTCGGCGTTCTGGGGGATCGTGGCTGGGGTGTTGGCGTTGGTGATCCTTAACCCCCGCAAGGCCTGAGGGTTTTTATTGCCTGTGCCGGCCTATTCGCGGGTGAACCCGCTCCCACAGAGTAATCACAAGGTCTGAAGCCTGTGGTGGACAGTGATATCCCTGTGGGAGTGGGTTCACCCGCGAAGAGGCCAGCACAGGCAACCCAAAAACCGCCAGCATCACAACCGGAAATGCCCCACCATCCCCTTCAGGTCGGTACCCAGCTGCGCCAGCTCGATACTCGACCGGGCATTGTCCTGCATCGCCAGCGCCGCCTGGTCCGCACTGCCGCGGATCTGCGTGACACTGCGGCTGATCTCTTCGGCCACCGAACTCTGCTGCTCGGCGGCCGCCGCAATCTGCTGGTTCATCTGCTGAATCAATGACACCGCCGCCGCAATGCTGCCCAGCGCACTCTCCGTGTGCAACGCATCCGCCACCGCCAGGCGCACCAGCTCGGTACTGCCGCGAATCTGCGCCACCGATTGCTGGGCATTGCCGCGCAAGCTGGCAACCAAGGCCTCGATCTGTTCGGTGGACTGCCGGGTACGCCGCGCCAGCGCGCGCACCTCATCGGCCACCACGGCAAAGCCACGGCCCTGCTCGCCGGCCCGGGCGGCTTCGATGGCGGCATTCAGCGCCAGCAGGTTGGTCTGCTCGGCCACGCTCTTGATCACCGCCAGCACGTCGCCAATGGTGTGGATCTCGGCACTGAGGCTATCGATGCCGGCGCTGGCGGTTTCCGCCGCCGCCGCCAGCTGTTCGATGCGCTGCATGCTCTGGCGCACCACCTGCTGGCCGGAACCGACCTTGTCGTCCGCCGCCTGGGCCGCCTGCGCCGCCTGTTCGGCATTGCGCGCCACATCGTGCACGGTGGCGGTCATCTGCTGCATGGCGGTGGCCACCTGTTCGGTTTCTTCCTTCTGGCTGCCGACCTCACGGTTGGTCTGCTCGGTCACCGCCGACAAGGCCTGGGCGTTGCCCGCCAGTTGCTCGAT
>NZ_JABMCW010000607.1:0-1700 GCF_013179705.1 Pseudomonas sp. CM25
AGTGGCACGGTATGACAAGTTGCACCTGTTCGACGTGGACGTTACCGACAACCGTGGCCGCTACCGCGAGTCGGATGATTACGCCCATGGCGCCCAGGTGGTGGTGGCGCAAACACCGATTGGCAAGCTGGGGCTGAGCGTTTGCTACGACTTGCGCTTCCCCGAGCTGTACACCGCGCTGCGGGCCGCTGGGGCAGAGCTGATAACGGCCCCAGCTGCGTTTACCGCAGTGACGGGCGCGGCGCACTGGGACGTACTGGTGCGCGCCCGAGCTATCGAAACCCAGTGCTACCTGCTGGCTGCGGCGCAGGGCGGCACCCACCCTGGCCCACGGGAAACTCATGGCCATGCGGCGATTGTCGACCCCTGGGGGCGGATTGTCGCGCAACAGGCGCACGGCGAAGCGGTACTGCTTGCCGAGCGCAATACAGATGAACAAGCGTCCATCCGGGCGCGCATGCCGGTGGTATTGCACCGGCGCTTTTTCTCGCAGGACGCATTGCGGCCTGCGCACACCTCGGAGTGACTATGAGCCAGATGTTATCCACCGTCAGTGAGCAGCTCCTGGCCCCAGGCGGCTTGACCCTGGACAGCCTGCAGAGCGTGCTGGGTGAGTTGGCCGGCCCCGGCATCGATGCCGCTGACCTGTACTTCCAGGGCCAGATCTCGGAAACCTGGGCGCTGGAAGACGGTATTGTCAAAGAGGGCAGTTTCAACCTCGATCAAGGCGTGGGCGTGCGTGCCCAGTCCGGTGAAAAGACCGGTTTCGCCTACAGCAATGCGATCAACCTCGAAGCTCTGACCTCGGCGGCCCGCGCTGCCCGGTCGATTTCCCGTGCGGGGCAGAACGGCAGTGTGCAGGCATTCCGTAGCCAGGAAGTGCCCGCGCTGTATGCCGCCGACAACCCGCTCGATGTACTCAGCCGTGCCGAGAAGGTAGAACTGCTCAAGCGTGTCGATGTCGCCACCCGTGCCCTGGACCCCCGCATCCAGCAGGTCAGCGTAAGCATGGCCGGGGTCTGGGAGCGCATCCTGATCGCTGCGGCGGACGGCAGCCTGGCCGCCGACGTGCGCCCGCTGGTGCGCTTCAACGTGAGCGTCATCGTCGAGCAGAATGGCCGTCGCGAGCGCGGCGGGCAGGGCGGTGGCGGGCGTACCGATTACCGGTTTTTCACCGAAGAACGGGTAATGGGCTATGCCCGTGAGGCGCTGCGCCAGGCCCTGGTGAACCTGGAGGCAATCCCTGCACCTGCCGGTACCTTGCCTGTAGTGCTCGGCTCTGGCTGGTCGGGGGTGCTGCTGCACGAGGCCGTCGGCCACGGCCTGGAAGGCGACTTCAACCGCAAGGGCAGTTCGGCATTCAGCGGCCGCATTGGCGAGAAAGTGGCATCGAGCCTGTGCACCATCGTCGACGATGGCACCCTCGAGGGCCGCCGTGGCTCGCTGAGCGTGGACGACGAAGGCACCCCGACCGAGTGCACCACGCTGATCGAGAACGGCGTGCTCAAGGGCTACATGCAGGACAAGCTCAACGCCCGCCTGATGGGCATGGCGGTCACCGGCAACGGCCGGCGTGAGTCCTACGCGCACCTGCCGATGCCGCGCATGACCAACACCTACATGCGTGCGGGCGAAAGCGACCCGCAGGAAATCATCGCGTCAGTGAAGAAAGGCATCTACTGCGCCAACCTCGGGGGTGG
>NZ_JABMCW010000608.1:0-1696 GCF_013179705.1 Pseudomonas sp. CM25
CAAGTCGCTGGGCAACACCATCGAGCCGGAAAAGGTCAACAACACCCTGGGTGCCGACATCCTGCGCCTGTGGGTCTCCGCCACCGACTACTCCGGTGAAATGGCGGTTTCCGAGCAGATCCTGCAGCGCAGCGCCGACGCCTACCGCCGCATCCGCAACACCGCGCGCTTCCTGCTTTCCAACCTGTCCGGCTTCGACCCGGCGCGCGACCTGCTGGCGCCGCAAGACATGCTGGCACTGGACCGCTGGGCCGTGGACCGCGCCTTGCTGCTGCAGCGCGAGCTGGAAGAGCACTACAGCGAGTACCGGTTCTGGAACGTCTACTCCAAGGTGCATAACTTCTGCGTGCAGGAGCTGGGCGGCTTCTACCTCGACATCATCAAGGACCGCCAGTACACCACCGGCGCCAACAGTGTCGCCCGCCGTTCGTGCCAGACCGCGCTGTACCACATCAGCGAGGCGCTGGTGCGCTGGATCGCGCCGATCCTGGCGTTCACCGCCGACGAAATCTGGCAGTACCTGCCGGGTGAGCGCAACGAGTCGGTCATGCTCAACGGCTGGTACCAGGGCCTGAGCGAGCTGCCGGAAGGCATCGAGCTGGACCGCGCCTACTGGGACCGCGTGATGGCGGTGAAAGCATCGGTCAACAAGGAGCTGGAAAACCAGCGTACCGCCAAGGTCATCGGCGGCAACCTGCAGGCTGAAGTCACCCTGTACGCCGACGAAGGCCTGAGCGCCGACCTGGGCAAGCTGGGCGACGAGCTGCGCTTCGTGCTGATCACTTCGGCCGCCAGCGTGGTGCCGTTCGTGCAGGCACCGGCCGAAGCCGTGGCCACCGAAGTCGAAGGCCTCAAGCTGCAAGTGGTCAAGTCCGGCCACGCCAAGTGCGGCCGTTGCTGGCACTTCCGTGCCGACGTCGGCAGCCACCCGGAGCACCCGGAAATCTGCAGCCGTTGCGTCGACAACCTGAGCGGTTCGGGTGAGGTGCGTCACTATGCCTAACCCTGCAGAGGGGCGCTTCGGGCGCCTTGCATGGCTTTGGCTGAGCTTGCTGGTGCTGGTCCTCGACCAGGCCACCAAGCTGTACTTCAACAACGCCCTGACCATGTACCAGCAGATTGTCGTCATCCCTGACTACTTCAGCTGGACCCTGGCCTACAACACCGGTGCCGCGTTCAGCTTCCTGGCTGACGGCGCCGGCTGGCAGCGCTGGCTGTTTGCGCTGATCGCGGTCGTGGTCAGCGCGGTGCTGGTGGTATGGCTCAAACGCCTGGGGCGCAACGAAACCTGGCTGGCCGTGGCGCTGGCGCTGGTACTGGGTGGTGCGATCGGCAACCTGTATGACCGGGTCGTGCTCGGCCATGTGGTCGATTTCATCCTGGTGCACTGGCAGAACCGCCATTATTTCCCGGCCTTCAACGTGGCCGACAGTGCCATCACCGTTGGTGCGGTGATGCTGGCGCTGGATATGTTCAAGAGCAAGAAGTCCGAGGATCCGGTCCATGACTGACACCCGTATCGGCCAGAACACCGAAGTCACCCTGCACTTCGCGCTGCACCTGGAAAACGGCGACACCGTCGACAGCACGTTCGACAAGGCCCCGGCCACCTTCAAGGTCGGTGACGGCAACCTGCTGCCTGGTTTCGAAAGCGCGTTGTTCGGCTTCAAGGCTGGTGACAAGCGTACTGTAGTGG
>NZ_JABMCW010000609.1:0-1689 GCF_013179705.1 Pseudomonas sp. CM25
GGTTCTCGAACTTCCACGCATCCGCGCCGCTGACCGCTTCGATGGCGTTGACCACGGGCTCGTTAGCGCCCACATACACGTTGTCTGGAGCAGTAACGGTGATCGAGCCAGTAGTGCTGTTGGCCGGTACAACAACCGTGGTGCCATCAGTCAGCTTGAAGAACAGCTCCGAATGGTTGTTGATCGGCAGACCATCTTTGTTGGTCAGCGTGACGGTGTAGGTGATCTCGCCGCCTTCGTTCACCGAAGGCGTGGCAGTCAGTTTGGCTACCACTTCGTTGATGGTGTCGGTAACTTTTACCGACGCATCACCGCCAAACTGCAGGTTCTCGAAAGCGGTGCCCTTGGCGTCTTCGGCGGTCTTGATACCCAGGCTGATTTCGCCGGCATCCTGATAGACGTCGTCACCCTGCGCATCGTGGGTGTACTGCACGCTGGTCTCGCCAGCCTTGATGATGACCTGGGCGTTGTTGCTCAGCGTCACAACCAGGTCGTTGGCCAATGCAGTGTTGATGTGCACGGTGAAGGTCGGCTTCACATTCTCGGCGACCGATACCTGGTCAGCCGTGATGGTGACCTTGACGATGTCACCTTCGTTACCGCCACCCGGGTTTGGATTGCCTGGCGTGCCTGGCTCATCGGTAACCGTGGTGCTGACCGGGGTCTTGTCCAGGGTCAGTTGTTCGAACTTCCACGCATCTGCCCCGCTGACGTCGGCAATAGCCTTCACGACCGGGTCGTTGGCGCCAACATACACGTTGTCTGGTGCAGTGACTGTAATTGAGCCGGTGTTGCTGTTGGCGGGTACCACAACAACGGTCTTGCCATCGCTTAGCGTGAAGTACAGCGCCGAGTGGTTATCCACCGGCAGGCCGTCCTTGTTGGTCAGCGTGACGGTATAAGTGATCTCGCCACCTTCGGTTACCGAAGGTGTAGCAGTCAGTCTGGCGACGACTTCACTGATAGTGTCCGAGATTTCAACGGTAGCCGGGCCACCGATGACCAGGTGCTCGAAGGTGGCACCCTGGACAGTGGCGTCGGTGACGCTGAGGGTGAGAGAGCCAGCGTCCTTGATGACATCATCGCCTTGGGCGGAGGCCTTGTATTCGACTTCGGTTTTACCGGCTTCGATAGTCACCTTGTCGCCGTTGGACAGGGTAACAGTCAGTGGACGGTCCAGTGCCTGGCTTACTTTCACTGTGAAGGACGGCTGCTGGTCCTCGGTCACGTTGCCATTGCTGACGATGCTGACGGTGACGGTATCGACACTGTCATTGATGACAGTCGACGCCGGAGTCAGGTTGGGGGTCAGCTGCTCGAAGTTGCCGCCAGTGGCGCCATCGATGGTAACGCTGACGGTGGAACCGTTGTTGTAGACGTCATTAGCCGGGGTCTGGAAGTCGACACTGCCCTGGGTCTTGCCCGCTTCAACAGTGATGGTCTGGCCGTTGGACAGGGTCACGGTCACCGGCGACTGAGCAGGGTTGCTCAGGGTCACGGTGTAGGTGATCACGCCGCCTTCGGTCACCGACGGGCTCGCCGTCAGGGTCGCGGTGGTGTTATCGACCGAATCATTGATCGTGGTTTGAGCAGGCGTCGGGTTCGGGGTCAGCTGCTCGAAGTTACCGCCGGTGGCGTTCTCGATGGTGACGCTGACGGTGGAACCGTTGTTGTAGACGTCATTAGCCG
>NZ_JABMCW010000061.1:0-21970 GCF_013179705.1 Pseudomonas sp. CM25
TGCGGGTGAGCGCCTGCTGAATGCCATCGGGCACCGTTTTGATGAGATTGAAGCCGAGCTGGACGAGCTGACGGATCTGCGAGACAAACCAGCGGGAACGGTAAGGATCACAAGCGGTGATCACATCTTGCGCACGACCTTGCTGCCCAAGCTCACGCCTTTTTTGCTTGAACACCCCGACATAAACATCGAGTTTGATGTGAGCTACGGCCTCCGGGATATCGTCAGCGACCGCTTCGACGCAGGTGTTCGTATGGGCGACACGATCGACAAGGATATGATCGCAGTGCCCATTGGCCCACAGCTACGCATGGCCGTTGTTGCCTCTCCGGCGTACTTCGCGGAACACCCGAAGCCAAAAACACCCAAAGACCTTATCCGCCACAGATGCATAAATCAGCGGATGCAGAGTTCAGGGGGGCTCTACGTTTGGGATTTCCAGAAAAGGGGCCGACAGGTGAATGTCCGTGTGGATGGGCAACTCACGTTCAACACCTCACCTAATATCGTCGACGCTGCAGTTGCAGGATTAGGTGTTGCCTGGCTTCCCGAAGAGGAATTTGCTCCTCACCTGAAAGATGGGAAGCTGGAGCGTGTGCTGGAAGACTGGTGCCCCCCATTTGCGGGCTACTACCTTTACTACCCAAGCCGTCGCCAACCCTCACCCGCTTTTACCTTGGTCGTTCAAGCTTTGCGGTACCAATTCCAGGCCGTCCTATGAGCTTTCCTGATCTGGCAACGAGCGGAACCACTGAGCGTACGGCGTGTTATCAGCTTTATAGCGGTTGTAGTCCGGGCTTCCGTCGCTCCACCATACGGGCCCCCTCTCCCCCAATGCCACCTTCGCTTGATTTACCGCTACTCGAGCGATACGCATCTGAACTGCATCGCTTGATGCCTTCGCTTCCTTCACGGCTCGCCTAGCTTTCATCAGGTCGTGCACCAAGTGCTGACGCTCTTCGTCAGAAAGCGCGGGATTGCTGCAGCGCCAAAGCTGGCCTTTAACTACGAAATAGCGACCGTCTGGTGTCGTTGGATGCATAGTACAGACTCGTGAGCGGATACCTCTCAGACAACCGAATCGCGCCAGGGGCTGCAAAAGGTATTTTTGCCAAAACTGAAGGCGTAGTCGGAAGAGTACAGCGCCGCACGTGTTTTGGAATGAACGTTCATGGCCCATCCCGACTCCACCTGATGCACTCGCAGGAACGAGGGCAGCACCTGCGATTTTTCCAAGGAGACGGAACCATGAGCCTCACCCTGCGTTGCCTGAAATGCGATGGAAAGCAGCTCGTTCAGCCGATCAGACTGCATCGCAAATCACTGATTACCTGCAGAGGCTGTGGGGCCATCAGTCATCACGGCGATCTTGTCGAAGCGGCAGGCCTGCGCCTCATGGCCAAGCTCAAGCAGCAGCTGAAAGCTGGTTAAATGCCGCATGTATTTCATCTAGGTCCCCACCAAGGCAATACGATCCCCTAAAATTGGCTTTCTCCAATTACGGGCATGTGAAAGCTCTCAATGGATCATCCAGTATGACCACCAGCCGTCAAGCCGACCGCAGCCCGTGGGCTGTCTTCGTGATTTTCCTTCGCCTGGGGCTGACATGCTTTGGTGGGCCTATTGCGCATCTTGGCTATTTCCGCAATGAGTTTGTGGTGCGACGACATTGGCTGAGCGAGCGTAGCTACGCTGATCTGGTTGCCCTTTGCCAGTTTCTACCGGGGCCAGCCAGCAGCCAGGTGGGGATCGCATTGGGGCTTTCACGTTCTGGCTACGGCGGCGCATTAGCCGCCTGGCTGGGCTTTACCCTCCCCTCGGCGATTGCCATGATCCTCTTCGCACTGGGTATCGCCAGTTATGGCGCTGCCATGCCCGCCGGGGTGTTACACGGTTTGAAGGTGGTTGCAGTGGCGGTTGTTGCCCAAGCGGTATGGGGTATGGGTCGCAATCTTTGCCCCGACCCACCTCGTATCACGATCATGATGGTTGCCACCTGCCTTGCGTTGTTCGTCCCGTCTGCTATCGGGCAAGTCGGGATCATTCTTGTCGCCGCGATGACTGGCCTGTGGCTCCTGAAACCTCAGCCATACGACACCCATGAGCCGTTGCCCATTTCTGTGAGCCGTCGCGCCGGGATTTTGTGGCTGGCGCTGTTCTTTGCGCTGTTATTAAGCCTCCCGCTCCTGACGAAACTCTCGGCGAGCCACGGTTTGTCTCTGGTGGACGCCTTCTACCGGACCGGGTCGCTGGTATTCGGAGGGGGGCATGTGGTACTGCCACTGCTGCAGGCGGAAGTCGTCACACCTGGTTGGGTTGATGCCGATGTATTTCTGGCTGGCTACGGTGCAGCGCAAGCTGTTCCAGGGCCACTCTTTACCTTTGCAGCCTTTCTGGGCGCCTCGATGAACCAGGCACCCACCGCTTGGCTCGGGGGCATGATCTGCCTGGTCGCCATCTTTATACCTTCATTTTTACTGATAGCTGGTGCCTTGCCTTTCTGGGAGAGCCTGCGCGGCAATACCCTCATGCAAACAGCTTTACAGGGAACAAATGCGGCCGTAGTCGGGCTGTTGCTGGCCGCTCTCTACCGGCCGGTATGGACGAGCGCAATACTCACTCCACAAGACTTCGTCCTCGCCATTGTGGCCTTGATCGCGCTCATGTTCTGGAAGTTGCCGCCATGGCTGGTAGTGCTCGGCAGCGGCGTTCTCGGGGGACTTCTGACGTCGGTGAAAGTGTAAGCCGTCACGACTGCGCAGCGCCAGGCATCACGCCTGGCGGCGCCTTGGCCCTACAATTTCCAGTCCAGGCTGACCATCATTGTCCGTGGCTCACCTTGGTAAACACCGTTGTAGAATCCAACATTGTTGTAGTAGTGCTCGTCAAAAAGGTTCTTCACGTTGACCGACGCTGCCAAGGGTTCATCGATTTGATAACGTGCCATCAACCCCACCACCGAGAACGCCTTCTGGCCGAGTTAGCCAACTTGAAACTGTCGCTCTGCCAATCCAGGCTCGCCCCCACGGTGAGTACCGGGGTCATTTTGTAAGTGCTGGAGAAGCGCACCAGGTTCAATGGCTGCTCGGTGTTTCTTCTCTTCTTTTCAGCGGTGGCGGCGTGGGTGTAGCTGTAGCCCAGGCTCATTTGCCAATCAGTCATCACCTCGCCCGCAACCTCGGCCTGGAAACCTTCAACGACCACCCCTTTGCCACCGCTCTTGTAGAAAATTCGTTGCCATTGGGCGGCACAGAGTCATCCTGCTCCGCCACGATATCCTGTTTACTGCGGAACACGGCAGTGCTTTGTCAGATGCCGCATGTTTTGAGACAGCCCTCCGCCATCGCGGAAGTTAATCAGTAGCGGTCGTCGGCCATTGGCTAGTACTCCACCTTGCCCCGCCCTGCCTTGACGTTGCTGCGCCTGGCTTTGCCTTCGAGGCGGCGGGTTTTCGAGCCGAGGGTCGGCTTGGTGGGGCGGCGTTTCTTCTCGGTCTTGCCGGCAGCGATGATCAACTCGGCTAGACGCGCCAGTGCATCGGCACGATTCTGCTCCTGGGTACGGTACTGCTGGCCCTTGATGATCAGCACGCCGTCGCCGGTGATGCGACTGTCACGCAGCGCCAGCAGCCGCTCCTTGTAAAATTCGGGCAGCGATGAGGCCCGGATGTCGAAGCGCAGGTGCACGGCGCTGGACACCTTGTTGACATTCTGCCCACCCGCGCCTTGCGCGCGGATGTAGGTCAGTTCGATGTCGGCATCCGGCAGATGCACGCTATTGGAGATGATCAGCATGAAAGGGCCCTTGTGATTGCCCTCATTATCACAGCCTTCGCCCCGCTGCCCTAGAACAACACACTATTGCTTGAATCAGCACGTAAAGGCACACGCATGGAGTACAAATGTTCTCTTGCCGGTTCGGGGGGCGATAGGTGCCGCGCGCAGTGGAGGCGAATGGCAGCCATGTAGGCTCCTTGATGGGTGCCAAGGGGACGCCCACGCCACCCCACTGGGCATCACCAACCTGGGCGGTCGGTGATCACAAGCAGTAGAACTCGCTGAGCTCTGCAACCACCTGGCGCCTGCCGTCGTACAAGCGCGCCTCGGGCGTCAGCGCCATCGATCGGGCCTCCAGCAGGTATCGCTCGCCTGCTTTGAAGTGTGCATAAGGAATGGTCAGGTAGCACTGGCGAACCGTGGTGCCGCCCATCATGCTCGTTCCCCCGCCCCCGCCAACTTCGTAGTCGAACCGGACGAGCAATTCATGGCTGCCCGGGCTGACCTGAAAAAAGCGCCCGTCGCTCAGGCGCTGTCTGTCCAGGCGCTCGGCCATCAGCACCCTGTCATTGGGAAATGGCACCGATAAGTCGACCCAGGCCATCTGTGGGTTTGCGGCTGGCAAGGGCGCCTGACACCCCGCACCCGCCATGACGGCGAGAAACAGCATCAGTCTACGCACGGTATATGCCTCCAGGGATAACACGCTCAGGATACCCCCCAGCACGGGCAGTTGACACATGCGTGCCTGACCATCTTGAGCAACTAGCGAGCGTGAAGATGCTTCTTCAAGAATGCCCGTGTGCGCTCCTGGTTCGGGCTGCTCAGAATCTCACCTGGTGCACCCTGCTC
Source organism: Pseudomonas sp. CM25 (assembly GCF_013179705.1). Classification (NCBI taxonomy): domain Bacteria; kingdom Pseudomonadati; phylum Pseudomonadota; class Gammaproteobacteria; order Pseudomonadales; family Pseudomonadaceae; genus Pseudomonas; species Pseudomonas sp. CM25. The sequence continues at coordinate 4,629 of NZ_JABMCW010000061.1, forward strand.
TACAACCACCCCGCCATCCATGAACACGATCTGATCAGCCACCTCGCCGGCAAAATGCATCTCATGGGTGACGATCAGCATGGTCATGTGCTCGGCCGCCAGTTGTTTCATTACCAGGTTCACTTCCTCGACAAGCTCAGGGTCCAGCGCCGACGTCGCTTCGTCGAACAACATGACCTTGGGCTGCATGGCCAGTGCCCGGGCAATGGCGACGCGCTGCTTTTGCCCACCGGACAACCGCGATGGATACTCGTCGATCTTGTGCGCCAGCCCAACCTTTTGCAGGTACTCAAGCGCCAGCTCCCTGCCCGCTTTTTTTGAATAGCCCTTGAGTTTTACCGGCCCGATCGCGATGTTTTCACAGACGGTGAGGTGCGGGAACAGATTGAAATGCTGGAACACCATGCCCATTTGCTGGCGCACCTGGTTGATGTGCTGTTCGAAGGCACGGCCTTTCAAGGGCTGGTTGACCTGGGCGCCGTCAAGCCAGATTTCGCCGCCATTGAGCACTTCAAGATGATTGATCGACCGCAGCAATGTGCTTTTGCCCGAGCCACTGGGGCCGATGATGGCGACGATCTGCCCACGCGAGACCGACAGGTCGATGCCCTTGAGCACCTCAACTGCGCCGTAGGCTTTGCGAGCGCCCTTCACTTGCACCATAGCGTTGTTATTCATCGTGACATCTCGACCTTTGCTTCAAGAATGTTCAGACCGGCCTCGAGTACCAGGTTGGCCAGGTAGTAGATCACCGCGACGGCGATGTAGAACTCGAAGGGGCTATACGTTTCGCTGACCGCCAGTTGTGCGCTGTAGACGAGTTCGGCGATACCGATGATCGATACCAGTGAGGTGTCCTTGAGCAATACGATGAGGTTGTTGCCCAACGGCGCTATGGTCTTTCTGAGCGCCTGCGGCACAATGATGTAGCGCTGGGTGAGTGCCCTGCTCAGGCCAATGGAGCGTGCGCCTTCGATCTGGCCTGGGTCGACAGACTCGATCCCGGACTTGATCACCTCGGCGTTGTAGACTGCGAAATGCAGGCTCAACCCGATGATACCTGCCGCCAGCGCCGGAATATCGATCCCCACCTGGACCAACCCGTAGTAGATCAGATAGAGCTGCAGTAACAGTGGCGTACCCATCAACAGCCAGGTCACGAAGCGTACCGGCAGCGCCAGGGATTTGGGCGCGTACAGGTCGACCAATGCGAATAGCACGCCAACGATCAGGCTGATCACACTCGAATAGAGAAACATGACAACCGTCCACCATAACCCCGTTGCCAGCATGTCGAGATAAGGTGTTACGACGCTTGGGTTCAATCCTTCCACGGACCACTCCTTACTGGGTCGAGTAGCGTCTATCCAGCACGTCCACCAGGTATTTGACCGAGTAGACCATGACGATATACAGCAACGCGGAAACCATGAATATTTCGAACGGCTTGTAGGTTGAGCTGATAAAACGCTGAGCGGTGTAGGTCAGCTCCACCACTGAAATGGCCGATACCAGTGCGGAGCCCTTGATCAGGCCGATGGCATTGACGCCCAGCGGCCTGATCATGAGTTTGAGTGCCTGGGGAATAGTGATGAACAGCAGCGTTTGACGGCGGCTGAAGCCAATGGACCGCGCGCCCTCTTCCTGGCCCGGGTCGACATTGTCGATGGCGCCGCGAATGGACTCGGACATATAGGCCGCGATATTCATGCCCAAACCGATCACCGCTGCGGAAAACGGTTCCAGTTCGATGCCAACCTGTGGCCCGCCAAAATAGATAATGAACAGTTGCACCAGACACGGTGTGCCGCGGAACACGCTTACATAGAGTCTTGCCGCCCACCTGAAGAGTATGAAAGGCGATAATCTGCAAGCAACCAGCAGCATTGCCAACAGCAAGCCCAGCAACAATGACAGCAATGAAATCTGCACGGTGACCCACGCCGCCTCGAGGAAGAACGGGTAGGTGCGCTGGATTAATGATAGATCCATGGGAACCACTCGAATAATCGGCTAACCAGGCCCGGCCACGCTGGCCAGGCCGTTCTGGACGCGCGTCAGCGAATATCGCTACCCACCCATTTCATCGAGATTTCCTTGTAGGTGCCGTCTTCCAGGATCTCGTCCAGCGCCTGCTGCAGCCGGGCCTTGAGTTCAGGGTTGTTCTTGCGGATGGCAATGCCGAGCCCCTCACGACCACCCTGCTCGTCTGGCAGCCTGATGATGCGCACTTTCTGCCCGGTCTCTTTCACCGCCACCATGACTGGAATACTGTCCATTACCACAGCATCGATACGCCCGGCTTCAAGATCCACCAGCATTTCCGGCAAGCCCTTGTAAGTGCGCACCTTCAAGTTGCCGCGGGCACGCGCCCATTTGTCATGCGAGTCGCCCAGGGTGACGCCAACGGTGACATCCTTCAGGTCATCGAGCCCTTTGATCGGTGAATCTTCCTTCACCCCGATAGTACGGCCTGCATGGTAGTAAGGCCCCACGAAGTCAACTGCTTTCAAGCGTTCCGGGGTAATGGTCATGGACGCGATGACGGCGTCGTACTTCTTGGCCAACAGCCCGGCAATAATGCCGTCGAAAGGCGTTGTAATGATTTTTATCTTCACACCCAGACGCTGGGCCAGTGCTTCACCCACCGAAGCGTCGAAACCGACAATTTCATTTCTTTCATTGGCAAAGCTGAACGGCGAGTACTGCCCGCTCATGGCCACTCGAAGTACTTTGGCCTCTTCTACAGCCTGCAGGTCATCGGCTTGCGCTATACCGTGAGCGAACAATGCAGCCGCTGCGACAGCGGTTGAAGCCAGTAGCATTCTTGTTGTTCTTGCCAGCATCGCGGCGCTCCTTGGAAGTTTGTATTTCTTATTGTTTTGGGCTCGCAGGTCCCAACCTTCACCGAAAGCTTTGCACACCGGTACTTTGAAATCACCCTGCAATGTGCAGGTTCAGCTGGCACATTGCCGGGATACACCGGCATAACGTCGGTGCCACTTTCGCCTGACCGAAACTGCAGTAGTGTCATGCTTGCGCTAAACAGCAGCAAGTTCACGGCTGCCTGCCCCCGGCACTTTGCCGGGCGCGGGTGCCATTTACCGGTCAACAGGCGGGAGTGTCGGCATTGCGCGATTTAGACGTCAAGGATCGGGAAATCCTCGAGATACTGTCCAAGGAAGCACGTGTGGCACTCAAGGCGCTGGCAGCCAGGATAGGCCTGTCCAGAAGTGCCACCAGCGAACGGGTCTTGCAGCTGGAGCGCAGCGGGGTCATTCGCGGGTATAGAGCCGACATTGGTGAAATCGATGCCAACGTTATCCGGGCAATCATTCTGGTAGCGCTGAAACGCACGCCCGCGCTGGGGCTGCTGGACCTGCTGGCGCAGAACGCCCAGGTGAAGCGGGTTTCGTCGGTCAGCGGGCAGCTTGATCTGGTAATCGAGGTAGAGTCACGGACCATCGATGACCTGAACCGGGTACGGGACGCCGTGGCCTGCCACGATTCGGTAGATGACATCACCACGGCGGTGGTCTTGCGACGTGATATCGACCGGCAGAAAGCCTGAAGTTGGCTTGCAAGGCGTGCCTGTCGACACGCCCTGCCCGCCCGGTTATTTCAACGCCGCTGCAAAGCTGTCTTGCAGCACATCCAGCAGAAAATCAGCGTTTGCCCGGCTGAAAATCATCGAAGGACGCATTTTCAACACGTTGTCGTAAGGGCCTTCCGTGCCGATCAACACCCCACGCTCCCTGGCACCATCTGCAATTTTCCTGGCCAATGCGGTAGCCGGCGCCTTCGACTGGCGGTCGGTGACCAGCACAATGCCAAGGAACAGGCCAAGCCCTCGCACATCGCCGATGACATCAAATTGCTGCTGGAGCCTGCGGAAACCGTCGAGCAGGTAGTTGCCGACCTGCAATGCATTCTCTTTCAGCCCGTCACGCTCGATCGCGTTGAGCACCGCCAGCCCCACAGCACAAGAGACCGGGTTGCCGGCGAAGGTATTGAAGTACTCCATGCCGTTGTCGAAGGCATCCGCCACCTCACGCGTAGTGACGACCGCCGACATCGGGTGGCCATTACCGATCGGCTTGCCCATGGTCACGGCATCCGGCACCACGCCCTGGGTCTCGAATGCCCACCAGTGGCTGCCCACGCGCCCAAAGCCTACCTGCACCTCATCGGCCAGGCACAACCCACCTTCGGCGCGAACCATGGCGTACACCTCTTGCAGGTAATGCTCGGGAAGGAATACCTGGCCCGCCACGCTAGGGATCGACTCCGCGATAAAGAACCCAGGGGCCTTGCCTGCCTTGCGCATGGCATCCAACTGGTCAGCGACAGATTCGGCGAAGCGCTTGCCGTGTTGCTCCAGCGGCCAATGCTCGGGGGCGTAGTAGCTGTCCGGCACCACCGCCTCGTAAACATGCGGCGCCCTGCCTTTGCCTGCCTTGCGCTTGTACTTGTAAGGGCTCAGGTCGATCAGCTCCTGGGTGGTGCCGTGGTAGGCCCAGTCCAGCACGATTGCCTGGTCACGTCCTGTGTAGTTGCGCGCCATGCGCAGCATCAGGCTATTGGCTTCACTGCCCGAACAGGCGAAAGACGCTACGCAAAGGCCTTCTGGCAGGGTGCCGGTCAGGCGCTCGGCGTATTCGACGATATTGTCGTGCAGGTAGCGGGTGTTGGTGTTCAGCAGCGCGGCCTGGCGAGTCAAGGCTTGCACGACGTCGGGGTGGCTGTGGCCCAGGTGGCAGACATTGTTGAAGCAATCCAGGTAGGCCCGGCCGAAGTTGTCGATCAGCCACACGCCGTCACCGCGCACGAACTTGATCGGGTCGCTGTAGGAAATCGACAGGTTAGGCAACAGCAACGCCTTGCGTTTGGCGATGATCTGGGCCTTGGTCATCCCGTCCTGGCTGAAGGTTTCTGGCGGGATACCGGCCAGCGCCGAAGCATCAGGGAACAGGTCCGCCCAGACTTCGCGGTATTCGGGCTCACCCACACCGATGATCTCGCTCGCGCTCAGCCGGGTATCGGTGGTCATCTGCAAGTGCAGGTGCGGAATCCAACCGCCGTTCTCATGATCGGCACCCATGTAGCCGACCAGGTCACCGGCGTTCAGCCTGTCCCCGGCTTTCAAGCGGCCGAGTGCCTCATGGGCCATGTGTCCCCAAAGGGTCAGGAACGGCGGACAACCAGGTGGCGTGTGTTCGATCATCACCAGGCCGCCATAACCCAGCGGATCTGGTTCCACTTCAACGCTTTTGACCACACCGGCGACGGGCGCATACAGCGGCGTACCCGCTGGCATCACCAGGTCGACGCCCACATGTAGCGTGCGGCGCTCCCCCTTGATGAAGCGCGACTCGAAAGCGCTATCGGTGTAGATGGTGCGCAGTTCGCCCCACGGTCCGATGGCCAGCGGCACCTTGTGCGCAGCAGAGAATTCATCCCACCAGCGGGTGGCATCGGCAGGGCGCTGTTCGGCTGAAGCGATGGTCATCTCGTGGCTGGCGTCACCAAACGGCGCAAGCACCTTGTTCAGGATGGCAGCTGACGGGCGCACCAGGTCGGCGAAGGCTCTGTGGTTGTGCGCGATCCAGGTGCGGACCGCGCCAGCACCTTCAATGGCATCAAAACCACAGGCCTTGCGCAGGATCCCGGTGGCGAGCCGCGGGTTCATCGCATCCAGCCGCTCCAGCAGGCGCCAGGCAGGTGCCTCGCTGATGGCCAGGTAAGGGTTGTCGTCGGTCTGATCATGCCGCGACGCGGAAAAGGTGACGCTGATGACCAAACGCATGGCGATCAGGTCGAACAGCACATCAAGCTCTTGTGCCTGCAGCGGGTAGCACTCATGGAAGCCCGCAGCCAGTGCAGCCGCAGCGCCGATGGGGTCGTCCATGTCGAGGATGGCGTAAGCGCTGGCGATCGCGACCTCGGCAATCAGCACGGTATGCACTGCATCGCCGAAGTCGATGAAGCCGGTCACGCTGCTGGTGGTTTCGGCATCGACCAGGATGTTCCAGTCGTTGGCGTCGTTGTGGATCACCTGGGCGCGCAGTGCGGCCAGCTTCGGCCGGACGGTCGCTTCGAAGCGGCTGATGAAACGCTCGAGCATGGCCCGGCGTTCAGGGTCCTTGATGTAATGCAGGCGCGAGCGCGAACGCGCGGCATGGCGCAGGTCCCAATCCAGCTCGCGCACCGCCCCTGGGTGCATGAACCCCTGCAGTGCGCGGTCAAGCTCACCCAGCGCCCGGCCGAAGTTGCCCATCAGCGCAAAGCTGCGCCTGGCCTCGGCCAGCGGCTTACCGGGCAACCAGCTGACCAGACGCAGCGTATGCTGTTCGCCACTGGCACTGGTCACCGACGGCAACACATCGCCTGCCACACTTGCCCGCACGTGCGGCACGCCCAGGTGCGCGCCATGGGCAGCCAGGTGACCCAGCAGCGCGGTTTGAAACTCGCTTTCGACACGGGGTTCCGTGGCGTTGACGATTTTCAGGATCCAGCCTGCATCGACGCCGGTAGTCAGCCGGTAATTGCGATCTCGCTCCCCGTCCAGTGGCGTCGCAGCGCCGCTGATATTGAAGAATTCTTTGGCGAGGCCCTCTGCATCGCTTGCCGAAAACCGAGGTGCCGGGTGGGAAAGGTCTGTCATGTCATCACGTTCCAGGCGAGCAAATTGTTTTTCAATAGCTTGTCATGCACCACCGAAACCGACACCCTGCATGCTGTCGGGATCGACAAGCATAATGCCGGTTCCGGCCGGCATAAAGACGGTGGGCGGATTGGGTGGTGCAATGCGGGAGCTGGACGCAAAAGACCGTGAGATTCTTGAAGTACTTTCGAAGGACGCGCGCATTGCCCTCAAGGCACTGGCAGGCCGTATAGGCCTTTCCAGAAGTGCCACGACAGAACGGGTCGCCAACCTTGAGCGCAGCGGGGTCATTCGCGGATACCGCGCCGACATTGGTGAAATAGACGCGAACGTCATCCGCGCGATCCTGCTGGTGACGTTGCAACGCACACCGGCCATGGGCCTGCTCGACCAGCTGGCAACGGACGCACGGGTGCGCCGCGTTTCCTCGGTGAGCGGGCAGCTTGACCTGGTGGTCGAAGTCGAGACCCGCACAATCGAAGACCTGAATCAGGTGCGTGACAACGTCGCAAGGCACGAGTCGGTGGACGACATTACCACCTCGGTGGTGCTGCGCCGTGACATCGACCGCCAGGGCGCCTGAGTGCCTTCAAGCCGCCCAGGTTTCATGGAGATGGCGCCATAGCACCTGCCCGGCCTGCAGGCTGAACAGGACCGTGGAGATGCGTGCCTTGGCCGGCTGACCGGGCACATGATGCGTTTCCCGATAACTGACCACTGCCCCCTCCGGCCATTGCGCGAGAACCTGCTGCTCGGTGAGCTCGATGCACAACCCGGGCTGAGAGCCACCACGCTGGGCAAACAGTGTTGAGACCTCGCCCAGCCCCAGTTGCATGCCGGCCGGTGTCACCATGGCAAAGTCCGGGTGAAAGCGCTTCAGCATGCCGGCAACAGAGCCCTCCCCTGTGGCAAACAGCGCTTCGATCATGTCATGCAGAGCGATGACTTCCTCAAGATACGGGTTCATGGCATTCCTTTCGTTTTGCAGATGAAAAAAGGCGAAGCCAGCCGAGGGTTGCCAGGCACAACAGCTGCACTGCCCCCGCCAGCATGAAAGTGGTCTGGTAGGCAGTTCGGGCGCCGAGGAACGTTGCCAGCAAACCGAAGACCAGGCTGCCAGAGGTTACCCCCAGGCAGAAACTCAACTGCCGGTTCAGGGCCCAGAGAGTGCTGGCCTGGCCGAGCGCCGATGCAGGCAATGTGGAAAATGCAGCGCTTTGCGCGACGCTGGTGCACAAGCTGCCGCCAAGGCCGAGCAGCGCATAGGCGATCGTCAATGACGGCACGCTCGAAGCCAGCGCCAGCAATGCATAACCCGGTATCTGCAGCACGATCCCGACCAGCAGCAACGGCACAGGGCCGAACCGTTTGTAGCCCCAGGTGGTCGATGCTATCGCCAGTGCTGCCCCCAGTGTCCATGGCAGCATCAGGCTACCCGCTGCACTTGGGCTCCAGCCAAGCTGGGCCTGAAGGTAAAGCATGGCCAGCAGGTTCACCCCGATGAACAGGCCCGGTATGGCCAGGTACAAGACCAGCGACGCCGCGAATACGGGCTCACGGGCCACCGAGAAATCCACCAGTGGTGCTGCACTGCGCCGAGAATGCCTGATGTAGCCGGCGAGCAAGCCTGCCCCCAGCAGCAACCACGCAGCAGCCTTGCAGGCCGCACCATTGCCTGCTTCGGTCATGCCCAGCAAGCCGATGCCAATGCCGGCCCCGGCCAGGAGCATGCCCTTGCCATCGAAAGCTTCTGGAGCCGCCGTTGCCGGTGTGCGCGGTAACCAAACAGCCCCCAGCACCAGCGTGATCAGCGCGATCGGCAGGCTGGCGAGCAGCACCCACTGCCACGGCATGTGCTGCGACAACCAGCCACCCAGCACGGGGGATACGGCGGGCGCCAGCAGCCCGGTGGCCATGATCGCCATGGTTACCCTGGGGCGCTCGTCGGCAGCGTACAGCCGGTACACCAGCGCCTGCCCGACCGGAATGAACAGCCCGGCAGCAAAGCCTTGCAGCCCGCGCAAGGGCAATAGCAAAGCCATCTGGCCGGCCCCGAGGATCAACATCGTCGCCGCCGAGAAAAGCACCAGCGACCCCAGCAGCACTGGGCGCTCGCCCAGGCGCTCCCCGAGCCATCGACTGGGCAGCATCCCCAGCATCAGCCCCAGCAGATAGGCAGTGCTTACCCAGGCCAAGGTCGCCACATCGGCCTGCAGGGCTTCGCCGATGCTCGGGGCGACCACCGCCGTGATGAATGTATTGATCAGATCAAGGAAGAACCCCAGCAGGTAAACGCAGGTGATGCGACGACGCATGTCAAGTAAGGCCACGGTGAACTCCAGTCAGCGAGCCTGACTGTAAGCAAACAGCTGCTGGGGCATAAGTGCTGTAATATCGTTCACACTGTTCGCTATTTTTTGACAATCATGCTCGATCTTCACCGTGTTGCCACCTTCGTGGCTGTCGCAGATACCGGCAGTTTCACCAAGGCAGCCCAATTGCTCGCCCTGTCCAAGGCCCGGGTCAGCTTCAACGTCCGGCGCCTGGAAGCAGACCTGGGGGTCAGCCTGCTGGCCCGCAATACCCGTCACACCGTGTTGACCGATGTCGGGGCCACATTCCTGCGCGAGGCGCGCCAGCTGCTTGAGCTTGCACAGCGGGCGTCGGCAAGCGTGCAGCAGTCGCATGCCGGGCTCGGCGGGCGCTTGCGCATCACCAGTACGCCGGCCTTCGCACAGCGAGCGGTGCTGCCCTTGATGGCGGACATGGCAGAGGCTCACCCTGATCTGTCGATCGAGCACGTAGCCTCATCGCAGCTCAGTGACCTGGTTGCCGAACGCTTTGATGTCGCCATCCGCCTGGGGCAGTTGGCAGACTCCGATTTCAAGGCCGCCAGAATTGGCGACTATGCGTTGCAAGTGGTCGCCAGCCCGGCGTACCTGCAGCGCCACCCGATCGCCTCGCCGCACGCGCTGGTACACGCGCACTGGCTGGCGCATACGCAACTGCGCGATGCGCCGTGGCGCTTCTTCAAGCCCGGGTTGTTGCCCCGTCACGCGCGCTTCGAGTACCCACCGCGGTTGCAGGCGGACAGCGCCGAAGCCTTGATGGCCATGGCCGTGCGCGGCCTAGGGGTGACGCTTCTGCCAGCCTGGCTAGTGGGTGAAGCCATCGCCATGGGTGAACTCGACGCCGTCGTCGACCCCGCGCATCTGCTGCGCCAGCCCATCCATGCGCTGTACCGGAACAGCATGTATGTACCGGCTGCGATCCGCGTTTTCATCGACCAGCTGACGGATCGATGGGCTGCGCTGGAAACCACGCGGTAGAGGCAGGATCAGCAACCTGCCAGGTTCTGGCGTTGCTGCAGCACGTTGTTTATCTCAGTGGTCAACTGGCGTGTGGCCGCTTCTATGCTTCCCTCGTTACGGCACAGCAGCCAGCCGTGTTCTGCAGCCGCACGCTCGAACGCCTCGGTGCAGGCAGCCTGTTCCTCCAGACGATGGATGACCGTGCTGCCCAGCCCTCGTGTGCGGGCTGCGGCCCTGGCCCATGAAGTCTGCGGGTCGGTGACCACGCCGACGTGCAGGTCTGGCACCTGGACATCACGGCGCAGGTTCAATTGCAAGATGTCGGCAAATGGCACGCTGCGGCGAAACGCGGCGTCGGACGGGTACCAGCGATCGATCAGGATGATGCTGCCCAGCGGCTGGCGTGGCAGCACGGACCGGGAAATCCAGGCCCGGCTTTCGGCAAAACGTTCACAAACCTGCAGCTCCAGCTCGCACGAGGGGTTTCTGGCGAGCTGGTTGACCAGGGCCATGGTCTCGCGCCTGAAGGGGTCGTTGTTCTTTTCGCACAGGCGGATCACCTTCTTGCCTTCGGCCCTCAGGGCCTGGGTAACGGCCTCGAGCAGCGTGGTCTTGCCGGTGCCCTTGGGGCCGTCCATGGAAACAAACAGCGGGCGGTTCATGTTCGGTACCGGTTGGGTTTGGGGCGGGATGAGAGCATTTATTGCGACGCGGGTTCAAGGGGAAGCGTGAGGGGTACATTTGTACTCCGCAGCAGGAAATGATCGGTTCGGATGGAAGAGTTCATGGTTTTTGGCAGATTGCGCCAGGGCTGACAGGCGCTGCATATTTTGCGGCAAGCACCTGTCAGCCCTGACGCCCCCCCTCAAACCCGAGCCTTCCAGCCCACCTCCCGCAGTGCCGCCAGCAGCGCTGCCCCCGCCAGCCCTGGCACCTGTCGTCCGTCCCCGGCCACCATGCCCCGGCTGGCCAGCATCGCGTTGACGATCGCTTCCTCCACCGCCTCGGCCGCCGCCGCAAACAGCGGCGAAATATGGTCATTGTTGACCATCGCCACCTGCGCCGTGGTCGGCAGATCGCGGCGGTTGTAGTCGGCCGGCGCCAGCCCGGTATTACCCGTTGAAAACGCCAGGAACACATCACCACTGGAATCGTCGGTGCCGCCCCCCGTGCGGGCAATTCCCAGCGCAGCACGTTGCGCCAGGCGCTGGCATTGATGCGGCAGCAACGGTGCATCGGTAGCCAGCACCACCACGATCGAGCCCATACCCGCGGTGTCCTGCTGTGCAAATGGCGACGGCAGGTCCAGTAGCACCCGGCCCACCGGATAACCGTCCACCCTCAGCTCACGACGCTGGCCGTGATTGGCCTGGACGAACGCACCCACAGTCCAGCCACCCTGCTCTGCCGGCACCACCCGTGACGCGCTGCCAATGCCGCCCTTGAACTCATGGCAGATCATGCCGGTGCCGCCGCCAACCGCGCCCTCGGCCACCGCCCCGCTGCTGGCGGCGGCCAGCGCTTGCTGGACCAGGTCCGCATCCACATGCTGGCCCCAGATATCATTCAACACCCCGTCGTAGGTCTCCATCACCACCGGCATGCACCAATAGGTCGACGTGTCGGCCAGGGTCGCATGCTCGTGCGCGATCAGCGCGTCGCGCACTACCCCGACGCTGTGCGTGTTGGTGGTAGCGATGGGAGTGGTCAGCAGGCCCGCTTCACGAATCCATTCCAGCCCCGTGGCATCGCCATTGCCGTTCAGCACATGGCAACCGGCAAAGCAGGGCTGGTAGCGCGCCGGTCCGTCGCGGGGCTCAATGACACTGACCCCGGTGCGCACAGGTTTGCCGCCATGGCTGGTGTTCAAGGTGGCGTGGCCCACCCGTACGCCAGGTACATCGGTAATTGCATTGTGGGGGCCTGGCTGGCCAAGGCCCAGCGTAATGCCCAGGTCGCGTGCTCGCATCATGTCTCTCGCTCAAAGTTTCTGGAAGGCAGGGCTCAACTTGCCGTATGTGCCGTACAGCACCACAGAGGTCAGCAGCATGCCAAGGATGATCAGGATGTCCCGGGCCGAAGCCTCACTCAGGAGGGTGGTCAACAGGTACCCCGCCCCCGTCACCGCAACCAGTGCCGGCAGAGGCCACAGCGGCATCCGGTACGGGTGTTCGCGGTCACGCCGCAGTACCCGGCTGAACAGCGCGCACAGGCCCACCACCAGGTACACGCCGAGGATCAGCAGTACCGTGAAGGAGGTAAGCTCCGACAAGCTGGAGCTGAAGGTCAGGGCCGCAGAGGGCACGGCGAGGAACAGCGTGGCCAGCCACGGCGATTCCCACTTGGCGTGGATGCGGGTGAAGGCACGGTTCAGGGTGGGCATCCACAACGCGTCTCGCCCACTGCTGTAGATCACCCGGCCACTCTGGATCACCAGCGCGATGATCGCGTTGAACACCGAAAGGAAGATACCGGCACTGACCAGGCGCGACAGCGTTTCGTTGCCATGGGCGGTCAGCAGGTAGCCGATCGGGTCGGGACTTGCCAGCATCGCTTCCAGCGAGGGCGCACCGATCAGCAACGCCACCAGCGGAATCACTTCGATGGCTACCACCAGCACCAGCGACCACAGTACCGCCCGAGGGATACCGCGCCCGCCACACTTCATGTCCTCGGCCAGCAACACGGCGCCGCCATAACCGTTGAACGAGAACAGCGCCGTACCGACCGCCCCGATCACCAGTGCCCAGGGTGCCGCGTGCAATATCCCGTTATCCAGTACCAGTGGGGTGACGAGCGTGCCGAGCGGTTGCTGGGCGTGGCCAAAGCCCAACACCACGATCACCATCAGTGCCGCTACCTCAAGCAGCAGGCAGATGCCGGTGACCCACGCGTTGAGCTTGATGTTGAGGATGCCGAGCAGATAGCCCAGCGCCACAATCACCAAGGCCACCGTCTGCCCGTCCAGCTGGGTACCCAGTGCCGCATTCAGGTAGGTGGCTGCCCCGGTGGCCAACACAGGCGGCACAAATACCAGCATGGCCAGCACGGTAAGAAAGGTCGCGTAACCTGCCATGCCGCCAAAGACCCGTTTGGCGAACACGTATTCGCCGCCGGCGGCGCTGTGCGCACGGCCCAGCTCGGCGTAGCAAAGCGCGAACATCAGCGCCAGCACGCCACCGAGCACAAAGGCCCAGATTACTCCGGTACCTGCCTGGGCAATGGCAAACGGCGCAATCACGAATACCGAACTGGCGGGGGTTACCGAGGACACGGTAATGGCAACTACATCAGGCACGCTCAGCGTGGGTTTCAGCGCCGGGGTGGGGGCATTACAGGACGTCATATGTTCATCCTCACGTTATTGTTGGTGTGTCAGGAGGCAGAACCAGCAGGCGAACGATGGCGGGCTCGACGGCCCGCTTGATGGGGATGGAATCTATGCGCCAGCACCCGCCTGGACAATTCCCACTAAGGGTTACCCCCGTTGACAGCGGCGGCCAATAGCGCACCAATGCCTTACCGCTTTCAAGGACCGTGTCGTGGACATTCTCTTTCATGAAGTTGCCGGCCACGCCGCCCTGGCCCGAACTATCGAACACATCGGCGGCCCGCGCTTCTGGCGGCAGCTGATCCTGGTGTTGCGCCACTGGGTGCCATTCGACAATGCGCTGGCAATTCACTTCCCGCCCCAGGGCGCCCCGCACGTGCTGGAGGAATACGATGCCGCGCCAGCGCCCGCCGCCGGTGAGCTGTACCTCGACGGGCTGTACCTGCTCGACCCTTTCTACCAGGCTGCGCGCGAAGGCTTGCCCAGTGGTTGCTACCACCTCGAGGAGGTGGCGCCGGATCACTTCTGGCAAGCGGACTATTACCTGAACTACTTCCAGGCCCATGTGCTGGTGGACGAAGTACAGTTTCTGCTGCAGTTGCCCGACGGGGTGCTGTCGCTGTCGCTGGGCATGCGCCGCGCGTTCGAGACGGCGGAGCTGGGGAAACTCACCTTGGTCAGTGCCTGGGTATTGGCGTTGCTCCAGCAGCACTGGGCCCGCAGCGGCGTCTCGGTACCCGTTCAGCCAGCCGTTGGCGACGCCTTGGCAAGGTTCGGCCAAGGCCTGTTGTCCGAGCGCGAGCTGGAAATCGCCCGGCTCATCCTGCGCGGCTACTCGTCCAAGGCCATGGCACAACGGCTGGGGATCTCGCCCGAGACCATCAAGGTGCACCGACGGCACCTGTACACGAAACTGAACATCTCGTCCCACCCCGAACTGTTCTCGATGTTCATTCGCGAGCTCGGGTTTTCCGATGACCGCGGGGCGAACCCGATTGCCTGAACGCGCCTGGCCGGCTTGCTATCCCCAAGCCGAACAATGCCTGCTAGGCTGACGGCGGCGGCCCTGCTGGCGGCCTTTTCATTTCCCCCACAGGCACGGGCCAATGACCTCCAACCCTGAAGTAAACCTGACCAACTGCGACCGCGAGCCCATCCAGATACCCGGCAGCATCCAGCCCCATGGCTGCCTGCTGGCCTGTGACGTGTCAGCCAGCACCATCCTGCGCCACTCGCTCAATGCGCAAGCCTTGCTCGGCGTAACGGGTGAACTGAACGGTCAGAAGCTGCATGCGGTACTGGGCGACGAGGTGGCGCATACCCTGCGCAACGCCTTGGCGCGCACCCGCGAAGCTGCGCGGCCAGCGCTCAGTTTCGGCGTGGTGCTGCCCAGCGGCCAGGCCGTCGATGTCGCGGCCCACACGTTCAAGGGCACGGCGATCCTCGAGCTCGAGCCCGCAGGCGCCAGCATCGCCGAGCCGATAGAACTGGCCCGTACCTTGATCGGCCAGCTGCGCGAAATCGACCAGACCACCAAGCTGTTCCGCGACGCCGCGCGTTTTGTCCGCGCCGTGCTCGGCTACGACCGGGTGATGATCTACCAGCTGGGTGCCGATGGCGCCGGCAAGGTGGTAGCCGAGGCCAGGCGCAGCGGCCTGGAAAGCTTCATGGGCCAGTACTTTCCTGCCTCCGACATCCCCAAGCAGGCCCGCGCGCTGTATTTGCGCAACCCGATCCGGGTCATTTCCGACGCACAGTTCAAGGCCGTGGCCATCGACCCTGTACTCGACCCGTCAGGCGAGCCGCTCGACCTGTCCTACGCGCACCTGCGCAGTGTCTCGCCGATCCATTGCGAGTACCTGAGCAACATGGGCGTGCGCGGCTCGATGTCGATTTCGGTCATCGTCAACGGCGAGCTCTGGGGGATGATCGCTTGCCATCATTACGCGCCACGTACCCTGGCCATGGGGCAACGGGTGGCTGCGGAAATGTTCGGCGAGTTTTTCGCGCTGCATATCGAGACGTTGCGCAGCCGGCAAAGGCTCGAAACCGCCGTGCAGGTGCACAAGGCACTGGGCCGCATGCTGCGCGATGCCAGCAAGTCTGAAGATATCGACGGGTTCTTCCACGCGCGCCTGCCGCAGTTCATGTCGCTGATCCCCTGCGATGGCATTGGCATGTCGCTGCAAGGCCGCTGGGCATCTGCCGGGCTGGCCCCGCCCACGTCGGCTGTGCCTGAATTGCTGCGCCTGGCAGACATGGTCGCCGAAGGCCGCACCTGGGCGTCCAACCGGCTCTCGACGGTGCACCTGTCAGCCCAGGCGTACAGCACCGATGTCTCTGGCGTGCTGATCATCCCGATGTCACAGCGCCCACGGGACTACCTGATCTTCTTCCGCAAGGAAGTGATCGAGACCCTCGACTGGGCCGGCGATCCGAACAAGACCTATGACAGCGGCGCGCTGGGCGATCGCCTGACGCCGCGCAAGAGCTTCGCCATCTGGAAAGAGACCGTTCACCAGCAGTCGCTGCCGTGGACCGAACAGGACCGCCAGTTCGGCGATGCCATCCGCTCCGCCGTCGTCGAGGTGGTGTTGCACAACAGCGAGTTGCTTGCCAGCGAGCGCTCCAAGGCCGACATGCGCCAGCGCATCCTCAACGAAGAACTCAACCACCGGGTCAAGAACATCCTCTCGCTGATTGGCGCGCTGGTCGCCCACCCCACCACGGAAAGCCAGACCCTGCAGGACTATGTGGCGACCTTGAAGGGGCGCATCCAGGCCTTGTCACTTGCCCATGACCAGGTGGTGCGTGGTGATGGTGGCGGGCGCCTGGCCATGCTGCTCGAGGCCGAGCTCTCGCCCTACCGCACTGCCGCCGGCATGATCGAGTTGCACGGCCCGAACGTGATCCTGGATGCGCGCGCCTACTCGGTCATGGCGCTGGTGCTGCACGAGCTGGCCACCAACGCTGCCAAGTATGGTGCGCTGTCGCGGGCAGGCGGCAAGCTTGCGGTACATTGGGCAATCGACGCCGCCTACGCCTGCGACATCCACTGGCGTGAAAGCGCCGGGCCGGTGATTCGTCCCCCGAGCCGCAGGGGCTTTGGCTCGGTGCTTATCGAGCGCAGCATACCGTTCGACCTGGGCGGTACCAGCACGGTGGAGTATCACCCCGAAGGACTGCAAGGGTTTTTCAGGATCCCGGCCAAGCACCTGTCCGTAGCCGAAGAGATCGAACCCCCTACCCTGGCCTTGCCCATCGCCCGGGCAGCCGAGGCTTTTGCAGGCCGGCCAGGCTTGTGCGTACTGATCCTCGAGGACCAGTTGGTGATAGCGGTAGGCCTGGAGCAGATTCTGAACGATGCGCAGATCAAGGACGTGATTACCGCAAGCTCCGAAGACGAGGCAATACGCTTGCTTGCCAAACGCAAACCGGACGTTGCGATACTGGATGTGAATCTGGGGACCGGGACGTCGATATCCGTCGCCGATGAACTGCTGCGCCAGCAGGTGCCGTTCCTGTTTGCCACGGGTTACGGCGAGGGTGTCAGCATTCCCGAGCACCTGGGGCACGTTCCCGTCACGCGCAAGCCTTATGATGCCAATACCATCCTGGCCAGCCTGCAAGGTCTTCTGCGCTGAGGCAATTGGGCCACTCTGCGACCAGGGCCTCACTGATGTAAGCCGGGGCGGTATTGTGTGGGAGCGGGTTGACCCGCGAAGAATCCAACACGGTATATGGCACCGGCTTCGCCGGTGTTCGCGGCTAAAGCCGCTCCCACAGGGTACGCGGAGCGCCCAGCATCAGTTCTCTGCGCGACAGCGCAGCCCAATGGGCTGGGCGATCTACTACAGAAGACAGTTGCACCCACAGGTACGGCGCCGATGCGTCGTACCTGTGGGGCCAGGCGTTACACCGCCAGCGCGCGCTCGCGCAGCTCGCTGTTGAGGATGCGGTCGTTCTCGCTGTAGTCGACCGGGCAGTCGATCACGTGCACGCCCGGGGTCTTGATGCAGTGCTCCAGCAGCGGCAG
>NZ_JABMCW010000610.1:0-1679 GCF_013179705.1 Pseudomonas sp. CM25
GAAAAGTGCGATGAATCAATTTGCGATTCTGTACGGAGATCGGTTCATCAGGCCAACCTGGTGAAATCAAGGCCTGCCGGGCGGCAGGCCGTTACCGGCCCGCACACAAAAAACCTGACACTCCCCGGCGCGGCCCTATCGCCGGCAAGCCAGCTCCCACAGGTACACCACAGTTCTTGAAAGCGGTGATCTTCCTGTGGGAGCTGGCTTGCCGGCGATGAGGGCGGCACAGACAGCTCGAAACTTATTGCCCGGCCGCAGTCTCCTGCACACCCCTGAACCACTTCTGCTCAAGTTCGGTAGTGCGCCCGCTGTCTTTCAGCCGTTGCAGCGCATTGTTCACCGCACTTTCAAACGCCGGATTGTCCTTCTGGAACGGGATCAACAGCCTCTTGGCGCCAAACGGCTGGCTCACATCCAGCGAGCCGCCACCCTTGGGCGCCTCAGCGGACGGCGTAAGTGCAATGTCGTACTTGCCACTTTCGACGCCGGGCAATACCTCTGCAGCCGACGCTTCGACAAACTCGGCACGCAAGTCCAGCTCCTTGGCCAGGTCTTGCCCGAACTCGATGTCGAAACCGGTCAGGCGATCATCTTGCTTGAACGCGTACGGCGAGTTGTCGGCCTGTACGGCTATGCGCAGTTCGCCCCGGTCGGCGATTTCGTCGATCAGCTCCGCCTGGGCCAATGGACTGATCAGTACTGCCAGCAGTACCCCTATGGTCGAACGCATGAATGCCCCTTTTCTTTTAGCAGTTGAATAACTTTCGCCACGGCTTTCTTCCTCGCCGTGATCGAGCGCAGCCTATGACCTTGAAGCCTTGGCGAGGTTTAACCCTAACTGAAATATTTCTCTTTGTGGGCTATGGTGAACTACCGCTGCCGTTCGACATGCTGGTGGCGGTCAATAAGTGAATCACAGGAGAAGTGAATGAACAGCCTATTTTCGCGTGCTGCCGTTGCCGGTCTGCTGATGGGAGCATCGGTGTTCGCCAGTGCCGCGGATGCCCTGAAGAGCCAGGAGCCGCCCAAGGATGCCAAGGTCTTCATCGTTTCCCCCGCCGATGGTGCCACGGTCGACAAGACCTTCACCGTCAAGTTCGGCATCGAAGGCATGGGACTCAAACCAGCCGGTGACCAGACCCCGCACACCGGGCACCACCACTTGCTGGTGGATGTGGACAAAGAACCCGTTGCCGACATGCCCCTGCCGACCAGCCTGATGCCTGAGGCAGGCACCGCGCTGCCGGCGGGGCCGCAGGTTTTGCATTTCGGCAAGGCACAGACCGAAACCAGCATTACCCTGACCCCGGGCAAGCACACGCTGCAGCTGGTACTGGGTGACCAGTATCACGTACCGTTCAAGCCAAGTGTCGAGTCGCAGAAAGTGACTGTCGAAGTGAAATGAAAAAAGGGAGGCCACAAGGGCCTCCCTTTTTCATACCGCCCGCAAACTTAGAACAGGACGCGGGAACGGATGGTGCCCTTGACCTGTTGCAGCTTCTCTTGCGCCAGGTCGGAGTACTCGGCGTCAACGTCGATCACCACGTAACCCACTTTCTCGTTGGTCTGCAGGAACTGACCGGAGATGTTGATACCGTTTTCGGCGAACACCTTGTTGATCTCGCTGAGCACGCCCGGGATGTTTTCGTGGATGTGCAGCAGGCGGTGTTTGCCTG
>NZ_JABMCW010000611.1:0-1671 GCF_013179705.1 Pseudomonas sp. CM25
CCAGCCAACGGTGGTGCGCGGCTTTTCAAAATACACACGCATGACCAGGTACAGCGTATCGGACACTTCTGCGGCCAGCACCTTCAGGCGCTCGGCGTATTCGTGGGCAGCCTTGATGTCGTGGATGGAGCAGGGGCCGACCACGACGAACAGGCGATGGTCCTTGCCGTCGAGGATATTGCGCACCACTTCACGGCCGGCAGTCACGGTCTGCAGGGCCTTGGCGCTGAGGGGGATTTCCTTCTTGAGCTGATCGGGGGTGATCAGGGTCTCGTTGGAGGCAACGTTCAAGTCATCGATCGGTAAATCAGCCATCGTGTTACTCGTCAGGTCACGGGTGCCGGCCGCCAACTATCCCCGTGCGGCCCAGCAGCAAGAATAATCGCAGCGGGGAGCAGAACCTTAGCGCGTTACAGGTGGCGCGACAATGGGCTTTGCCCCGTCAGCGTGGGGTTTTTCCCTGATGGCGCGGGTTTGCCACGCATGGGCTGCCCAGCACTGCGCAACCTGTGTAAAAAGGGGGCTGACTTTATACCTGGAGATCGGCATGCATCTGCACGCACCGCGCATCGGCATCATCGGCAGTGGCGCAATCGGCGGCTTTTATGGGTTGATGCTGGCTCGGGCCGGCTTCGATGTGCATTTTCTGTTGCGCAGCGATTACCAGGCCGTTCGTGAGCACGGGCTGGCCGTGGACAGTGCGGTGCACGGTGCGCTGCAGATGAAGGTGCAGGCCTATGCCGATGCCACCGACATGCCGCCCTGCGACTGGTTGCTGATCGGTGCAAAGGCCACCAGCAACGACCAGCTGGCACCGTTGATCGTGCAAGCGGCTGCGCCTGGCGCCAAGGTGCTGCTGTTGCAGAATGGCCTGGGCGTGGAAGAGCAGCTGCGCCCGGCCCTGCGCAGCGACATGCACCTGCTCGGTGGCCTGTGCTTTATCTGTGTCAACCGGCAGGCGCCCGGCGTAATCCGCCACCAGGCCTTGGGTGCAATCAACCTGGGCTATCACAGTGGGCCGGCCGCTGATGGCGGTGCTGCGCTGGTCAGCGCAGGCGCGGGATTGTTCCAGGCGGCGGGCATCGACTCGCAGGCAATGCCGAACCTGGCCCTGGCACGCTGGCAGAAACTGGTGTGGAACGTGCCCTACAACGGGCTGTCGGTGCTGCTCGGTGCCAGCACCACGCCGCTTATGGCCGACAGGCATAGCCGCGCTTTGATCCAGGCGTTGATGGCCGAGGTGGTACTTGGCGCGGCGGCGTGTGGCCATGCATTGCCCGAGGGCTATGCCGAGCACCTGTTCCAGGTGACCGAGCGTATGCCCGACTACTGGCCAAGCATGTACCACGACCATGTCTGCAAGCGCCCGCTGGAACTGCAGGCCATCTATGCCGAGCCGCTGGCCCGGGCGCGGGCGGCAGGTTGCAGCTTGCCGCGCATTGAGATGCTGTACCAGGCGCTGGCCTTCATCGATAACGCTGCACAGCCCCGCTGAGGGCGGCGTCGGGCTCGCCGGGGTGGCGCTGCAGCCCGCGTCCGCAGTGCGCCGGACGGGCAGGCGTGGGGCTGGCGCGCTGCTAAGCTGAAGCTTGCTCTGCCGCAGCGGCAGTCGAGGAGGTCGAATGATTCGCTCCATGCTGTACGCCACCGACCTCGGTGTCTACGCCCCTT
>NZ_JABMCW010000612.1:0-1660 GCF_013179705.1 Pseudomonas sp. CM25
GGAATCATCCAGCGTCATGTGGGCGAACCCCAGGCGAAATGCCGCCTGGCCGCAACGCACTTGGCTGTTGATCGGGAACGCGTCGTTCAGGTCTTCGAAAAAGGATTCGCTCATGCCCTGTGTCCCTCCAGTGGCGGTCGCGCCGGCAACCAGAAAAGTTGCCCAGGTAGACGCGGCCTGTGAAAGTGAGACTAGCTGGTCATTTGCAGACCACCCGGGCAGAACGCCTTGGACCCGACCAGTGGCATAAACGTTCTATTTCAGGCGCACCGCTGTACCCGTGGCAAAAACCACCACCATGCCGCCTTGTACCGACGGCATGCTGATCTCGAAATCCACACCCACTATCGCGTCGGCGTGCAACTGCCGTGCCCGCGCTTTCAACTCTTCGGTAGCCTGCTCGCGGGCCTCGCGCAGCGCGCTTTCCAGGGTTTGCGAGCGGCCACCGAAAAAGTCGCGAAAGCGTGCAAAGAAATCGCGCACGAAGTTGATGCCCTGCACCGACTCGGAGCTGACTACACCCAGGTATTCGGCAATCGGGCGGCCTTCGAGCTGACTGGTGGTGGAAATGATCATGAGTGCGCTCCGCAAGCCTGGCAAAAGGAGCCGATTCTAACAGAGCGCAGTCCTGCAGATTTGCCTTACGCGCTAGCGGCCCGCAAGCGCTGCCCGATCCGGGCGCCGAAGACGTTGACCAGCAAACCCGCCATCACCAGCAGCGCGCCCCAGCCCTGGGTTGCGGTCAGGCGTTCGCCCAGCAGCAACGCCGACGAGCTCAAGCCAATCACCGGCACCAACAGCGAGAACGGGGCCACCTTGCCTGCCGGGTGGCGCGAGAGCAGCGTGCTCCACAGGCTGTAGCCGAGCATGGTTGCGACAAAGGCCAGGTACGCCAGGGCCAGCAGCGAACTCAAGCTGATATTGGCCAGGGCGTGGCCGATGCGCTCTGGCCCTTCCAGCCACCAGGACAGTGCCAGGAACGGCAGCGGCGGAATCAGCCCGCCCCAGATCACCAGCGCCACCAGGTCGACCGAGCCAAAACGCCGGGTAATGATATTGCCCAACCCCCACATGGCACCGCCACACAGGGTCAGCACCAGCGCCAGCATTGGCACATGGCCGCCATCTTCACTGCCGATCAGTGCCAGGCCACCAGCCGCCACCAGCAGCCCCAGCACGCTGGCCACGCGCAAACGCTCGCCAAGAAACAGGGCAGCGAAGCCAAGGGTGAAGAACGCCTGCGACTGCAAGATCAGCGACGCCAGCCCCGGGGGCATGCCGCTGTACATCGCCTGGAACAGAAAGGCGAACTGGCCCAATGAAATGGTCGCCCCATAGGCGATCAGCCAGCGCCAAGGCAGTTTGGGGCGCTTGACCAGCAAGATAGCCGGGAATGCCACCAGCAAGAACCGCAGCGCGCCCAGCAACATCGGCGGCAAGCCATCGAGGCCCACCTTGATGACCACGAAGTTGACGCCCCAAGCGACAATCACCACCAGGGCGATGAGCAGGTCCTTCAGCGGCATTGCAGCGTTCCTCAGCAGATTTCTTAGACATATTTCGTAACAGCATAAGGCTATTCCATCGCGTCCGACCAGCACAGTTACGCCCAAGGGTTGCGCAACAGTACCACTGTGATCCTCGGTAAACTTCACTTGAC
>NZ_JABMCW010000613.1:0-1621 GCF_013179705.1 Pseudomonas sp. CM25
CCTCGACACACAGGTTGCCCAGCGAGTCTGCCGAACCGTGCAGGCCCTTGCGCAGCTTTTCTGCCCATTTGATGTCCACGATGTTCCATTCCCCGATACGTCTTGAAGGATGATGCGTCAGCGGTGTGACGCTTGTGCCATGCAGTTAAAGGGCCAGGCCCCTTCGTTGGAAGGCGACCGATTGCCGCAAGGCACCTGTGCAGCAGGCTTTTGCCGGAAGAATCAGGTTGCGCAGCGGTGGCAAATGCCATTACTGTATATGGATACAGTAAAAGCAACACAACCAGCAAAAAGGCATAGAGGTGATGAATGGCCGTCGAAGTGGTGTACCGCAGCAGCCGCGACCCGGAGCGCTTGTCCGCCGTTTTCTACACCTAATGCCTGTCCAGTTAGTGTCAAAATGCTTTGTTTTATTGTTTTAAATCAGCGCGTTAGACGCCAACTGACAAATCAGATACAGGAAGGCGGTGCATAGATTTTCGAAAGGACCTATGCCTAGTTATCAATGTTCATATGAAGACAAGCACGGATCGTAGAGATAACATCCATCGGATAGAATTTTTTTCAGGGCATTGCCCCAGGTAGGCAGCCCTTTAATTTTTGAGAGGCCATCATGGCAGTAGAAGTACTTTACCGAAGCACTCGAGATTTGGAGAAGGTTTTTTTGGATCGAAAACTAGCCGATGCACATGATCAAATGCTTGAATTGGCAGAAATTTTAACTTCCGTTCTCATTAAAAATGTACCAGGTCTTGACGAAAAACAAGCGGAGGACGCAAGCATTTTTATGGCGAAAAATAGAGCAATCTTTGCGTCGGCGTTTAAGAGTGGTGCTAATGCGTTGGATCAGTTGACAGGGAAAGACGATAGCGCCAACTGAGATGGTGTCACAACACATAGCCAACCCATTTGATGCATGGCGGAATCAGCATGCTTGAACGTCCCGCTTTCGGCTCCATAATCGCCCTTGATAATGGATAGCTATGGACGGGACGGTGCTTAAACTACTGAGCCTAGAAGTCCGATCGAATGCCCGATGCATCGAGAGTTTCATGGTCTTCGGATGTACTCGCCGCAGAGTCGATCCAATCCTCCTCTTGATCGTGCCAGTCGCCCGTGTCTACCATCAAAGAGTCTTCGACGAACTCTAGCGCCTCAGGATTTGGATTTGCCGCTTCGCAGGTCAATTCGCAGGTGTAATCGAACGACTCATCCAATTCGGCTCCATCGCCTCTTCTGAGATCAGAGTTAGATCCCCACTGCAGTGTTACCCCTATGCTACCGCTTACCCTGATGTGTACAGTCTCTGAGGTAATACTGGTAACCTCATGCGATTCCACATAGATTTCTTCAAGGGAATAGTGCGAGGCTAGCTCATCTACAGCGTCCAAACTTTCCCCAACAATCTGCTGGACCGTCGCATCATTGATCGCATGCGATAAACGATCCCCGACGGCGGCTCTGCACTCTTGGATGCAGGCCATCAGTCCGGCCACGGCTTCGATTGTTTCTACTGCGAGGTGCTCGATGTCGTCCTCCTCCATGAGGAAAACTTCTGGTGTGATGTGGACGTACCCGTTCAAACGGACTACGGCATCTCGAAGCTCCTCAAACTCCTGAG
>NZ_JABMCW010000614.1:0-1620 GCF_013179705.1 Pseudomonas sp. CM25
GAAAGGATCAAGGAAGGCCTTGTGCTCGCCCGACGTGTACAAGCGCCGCTCGACACCCAGCTTCTCCATTGCGCCGACAAAGCCATAACCGGCCGCCGTGACGCCAATGGAGCCCACCAGGCTGGCCTTGTCGGCGTAGATTTCGTCTGCCGCACTGGCGATGTAATAGGCACCGGAAGCGCCAAGGTCGGTAATCACCGCATACAGCTTGATGGCCGGGTACTCGGCACGCAGGCGGCGAATCTCGTCATACACGTAACCCGCCTGCACCGGGCTGCCGCCCGGGCTGTTGATGCGCATCACCACACCCTTGGTCTTGCCGTCCTTGAACGCTTCGCGCAGGCTTTTGACGATGTTGTCGGCACTGGCAGACTCCTGATCGGCAATCACCCCGCGCACCTCGACCAGCGCGGTGTGGCTGGCACTGCGCGACGCCGCCTTGTCCATGTCCATCAGCGGCGAAAACAACGCCAGCAGGCCGAACAGATACACGAAGGTCAGCAGCTTGAAAAAGATGCCCCAGCGCCGCGCCCGGCGCTGCTCCTGCACGCTGGCCAGCAAGGTCTTTTCCAGCAGCCTCCAGCTTTTGCGCTCTTCGCGCCCCTCGGGCTCGGCCTCGGCCTCGGGGGCTTTCCATTCGTCTGCCATGCTTACCTACCTTGGAAGTGGAATCAGGGAACCCGCCAGCCACTCGCGCAGCTGGGAAAAATGATCGATGCACACCTGCGGAGCAAATTCGGCCAGCGCCTGCAGCGACATGGCACCGTAGCCCACAGCCACCGAATGCATGCCAGCATTGCTGGCCATCAGCAAGTCGAAGGCCGAATCGCCGACCATCAGCGCCCGCCCCGGTTCGACACCACAATGGCCGAGGATTTCCTCGAGCATCAACGGATGCGGCTTGCCACGGGTTTCGTCGGCGGCGCGGGTAATGTCGAAGAACTGGTCCAGGCCATTGGCCTTGAGCACCCGGTCCAGCCCGCGCCGGGCCTTGCCGGTCGCTACCGCCAGGCGGTAGCCCTCGGCGCGGAACGCATCCAGCGATTCGATGACGCCCTCGAACAGCGGCGATGGCTGCTGATCCAGCGCCATGTAGATATCGGCATAGTGCTGACGAAAGCGCTCGACCTGCGCCGGCTCCAGGTGCGGATACAGGGTATGGATGGCCTCGCCAAGCGCCAGGCCGATAATGCCCTTGACTGCATCATCGCTGCTTTGCGCCTCACCGGCACGCTCGGCGGCGGCATTCATGGCCTCGACGATACGCCCAATGGAATCGGCCAGCGTGCCATCCCAGTCGAAGATCAGTAGTTCATAGGCTTTTTTCATGGATCAGGGCGCACTCAACCGCTCGATGGTTTTCGCCCAGACTTCGTCCACCGGTGCCTCGAGCTTCAGCTCACCACCGTCCGGCAAAGGCACGGTCAACGCATACGCATGCAGGAACAGGCGCTTGCCGCCCAGGTCACGGATCTCGCGACTGAAGTCTTCGTCGCCATACTTGCTGTCGCCGGCAATCATGTGCCCGGCATGCAGGGTGTGCACACGAATCTGATGGGTGCGACCGGTAATGGGACGCGCCTCGACAATGGTGGCGAAATCGCCAAAGCGGCGCAGCAC
>NZ_JABMCW010000615.1:0-1612 GCF_013179705.1 Pseudomonas sp. CM25
CTTTATTGCCAGCGCCATCAAAAACTGCACCCGCGATTGAGGTCAATCAAGGAGGAGGTTGAATAACTTATTAATAGCTTGCACTGTTCGCAACCTGACACGTAACAAAATTTATCTAACTCGGCAAGATAAATGACCAGGTCTGACCGACCTGGTCGGGCCACGCTGATCGTACTCTGTGGAGATAGGCGTATATGAAATAATTCGCAATGTGATTTGTATAAAATTTGGCAGTAGGTCTTAGATTGCCTGGCTGGTCTAATCGGCGTCATCTATTTCGCACAGGGCCAACGTCGCAGTCCTTGGGAATGAACTACGCTTCAGAAAAGCCGCAGATCGAAGACGCATTGCAGAAGGTCGTTACGGCCGAATGCAGGGTGGTAAGGGAATGGCCATTCTTCGGCATCCGAGACCCACATCACCATCGTCAAGGTGCGCTCAGTGAGAACCAAACAGCTCCAGATTGCCGCTCTCTCACTCACGGTTCTCCTTGGTGGATGTGCAACACCCAACACCCCCTACGAACCCAGTCAGGCCTTGCCTGCAAACGGTTCGGCGTTCGGTCGATCTATCCAGACCCAGGTTGCTCCACATCACGGTCAATCGGGGTTCCGCCTATTCCCGGAGAGTGCCGAAGCTTTTGCCGCCCGCGCGGAGCTGATTCGTAGTGCTCAGAGCAGCATTGATTTGCAGTACTACATCGTCCACGACGGTATCAGTACTCGGATACTGCTGAGCGAGTTGCTCCGCGCGGCCGACCGTGAAGTGCGCGTCAGGATTTTGCTCGATGACACCACCAGCGACGACCTCGAGCAAACCCTCGCGACACTGACGACGCATCCGCATATACAGATCCGGGTATTCAACCCTCTTCATTTGGGCCGCAGTACCGTCGTGACACGCACGATGGGCCGGCTCTTCAACCTTTCCCGGCAACACCGGCGAATGCACAACAAATTGTGGGTGGTGGACAACTGTGTGGCCATCGTCGGTGGGCGCAATCTGGGGGACGAGTATTTCGATGCGGAGCCCAACAGAAATTTTACTGACGTTGACATGCTCAGTGTCGGCCCGGTCGCGGAACAGTTGGGACATAGTTTTGACGAGTACTGGAACAGTGTCCTCAGCAAGCCCATCGAGCAGTTCATATCGTTCAAGCCGACCAGCAGAGATCTGAAAGATCTTCGGACTCGGCTGGTTGCGTCCCTAGAGGAAACTCGCACCCAGAATCATGCGCTCTACCGGCAATTGATGAGCTATACCACCCAGCCACGCCTGAATGACTGGCGCAGGGAGTTGATCTGGGCCTGGAACAAAGCGATGTGGGATGCACCGAGCAAGGTATTGGCAAGTGGTGAACCTGCTCCGCACTTGCTTCTGGCCACCCAGTTGGCACCCGAGCTCAACGGGGTCAACAAGGAGCTAATCTTGGTGTCGGCCTATATGGTACCTGGCCATCCGGGAGTGGTGTACCTGACCCGTCGAGCCGACGCCGGCGTGTCGATCAGCTTGCTGACCAACTCTCTGGAGGCCACCGACGTACCGGCTTCGCACGGTGCTTACGCGCCCTATCGCAAGACCTTGCTTCAGCATGGTGTGAAGCTGTTCGAGT
>NZ_JABMCW010000616.1:0-1606 GCF_013179705.1 Pseudomonas sp. CM25
AACATGCTGGTCACGGCAATGCCGACCAAAGCCGGCAGGTACACGTAACCCACGCTATGGGCCGGCAGATGCTGCTCATGCCAGCCCAGCAGCATGAAACTAAGAGCACTGGCCACGGCGATGGGCAGGCCGCAGGCCGAAGACGTGGCCACCGCCTGCTGCATGGGCAGGCTGCGCCAGGTCAGGAACGGCACAGTCAGCGAACCACCGCCAATGCCGAAAATGGCCGAAGCCCAGCCGATCACTCCCCCGGCGCCGATCAATGCGGGTTTGCCGGGGATGCCACGGCTGGCCTTGGGCTTGAGGTCCAGGGCCATCTGTGCGGCGATGACCAGGGCGAACACGCCGATGATCTTCTGCAGCAGCGGGCCTTGGATCAGCGACGCGGTCTTGGCGCCAACACCGGCCCCCAGCAGGATGCCGAGGGTCATCCAGCCGAAGATCGGCCACTGCACCGCGCCCCTGCGGTGGTGTTCGAGCACGGCATTGATCGAGGTGAAGACGATGGTTGCCAGCGACGTGCCGACTGCCAGGTGGGTCAGCACCGAGGTATCGAAGCCCTGCAGGGTAAAGCTGAACACCAGCACCGGCACGATGATGATGCCGCCGCCCACGCCGAACAGCCCGGCCAGCACGCCCGCGCAGGCGCCCAACAGCAGATAGAGCACGAATTCCATTCGGCGTCCCCGAGAAATCAATCCGGCATGGTAACGGAAGCCAGCCTCGGGGCTCTAGTGAAGTCTGTGTCAGTATGGATCCGCCCAGCCAGTGTGGGTACAGTGGCAAAAAACCCAGAGGCCCGACCGATGTGCCTGATCGTATTTGCCTGGCGGCCGGGGCACGCCCTGCCGCTGATCGTCGCAGCCAACCGCGACGAGTTTCATGCTCGCCCCACCCAAGCCCTGGCGGCTTGGGAGGATGCCCCTGGCGTGTATGCCGGGCGCGACCTGGAGGCCGGCGGTACCTGGCTTGGCGTGGGGCCGCAAGGGCGGTTTGCGGCGCTGACCAATATTCGCGACCCGGGCCAGGTGCTGGGGCCACGCTCGCGTGGTGAGCTGGTGGCGGCGTATCTGCGGGGTGAGCTGGGCGTTGAGGCTTACCTGGACCAGGTGGCCGACCGCCGCGGCCAGTACTCGGGGTTCAACCTGCTAGTGGGTGATGAGCGGCAACTGGGGTACTTGAATGCCCGGCAAGCTACGCCACGCCTGTTGGAGGCTGGGGTTTACGGGCTTTCCAATGCCGGGCTGGACACACCGTGGCCGAAGCTGGTCAAGGCACGTAGCGGGCTGGAGGGGATGCTTGAGACGGCAGATCCGCAGCAGTTGCTGGCATTGCTGGCTGATGGTGAACCCGCGGCTGACGGCGATCTGCCGGACACAGGCGTGGGCCTGGGGACCGAGAAGCTGCTTTCAAGCGTGTTTATTGCCAGCCAGAACTATGGTACCCGGGCGAGTACCGTGCTGATTGTGGATGATCAGGGCAAAAGGCGGCTGATCGAGCGCAGTTTCGGGCCGTTTGGCGGGCATTTGGGGGAAGTTGAGCTGGTGGTCTGAACCTTCGGTGTTGCCTGGGCGGGCCTCTTCGCGGGTGAATCCGCTACCACAGG
>NZ_JABMCW010000617.1:0-1561 GCF_013179705.1 Pseudomonas sp. CM25
AGAAGCTGCGTGGGGGCCGTAATGTGCTGCTGTATGGCGCGATTCCGGGCCTGGGTTTTCTCAGCACCCTGTGGCTGTGGAGCAGCCTGACCAGCCTGTCGTTCACCATTGGCCTGTGCTGGATGGGCATGGGCCTGGTGGTGCTGATGGGGCTGACCCGGGCGTTTCGGGTGAAGCTGCCGGAGCTGCAGCTGGCCGATTAGCGCCTGAATAATCCGGCCCTGGGTGTGCGGCGATAACGATTTGTTATCGCCTGATCGGCATTAATCATTATTCAGCCTCCCATGGGTGCCCTACAGTCCCAGCCCAACGACTGTCACTGCCCAAGGGAGACGAAATGTCCATCGAACATCGCCTGAACCACATCGCCGGCCAACTCCGCGGCAACGGTGAGGTGCTGCTGAACAGCGTCGACGCCCACACGGGCGCACCGCTGCCCTTCGCTTTCCATCAGGCCACCGGCGACGAAGTCGAAGCCGCCGTGTTGGCTGCGGAGGCCGCCTACCCGGCTTACCGCGCTACCGGCCCGGCCCAACGCGCCGCCTTCCTTGAAGCCATCGCCAACGAACTGGATGCGCTGGGCGATGACTTCATCCAGCACGTGATGCAGGAAACCGCCCTGCCGCAAGCGCGTATCCGCGGTGAGCGTGCCCGCACCAGCAACCAGCTGCGCCTGTTTGCCGAAGTGGTGCGCCGTGGCGACTTCTACGCTGCGCGCATCGACCGCGCCCTGCCCCAACGTGCCCCGCTGCCTCGCCCCGACCTGCGCCAGTACCGCATTGGCGTCGGCCCGGTGGCGGTGTTCGGTGCCAGCAACTTCCCGCTGGCCTTCTCCACTGCAGGCGGTGACACCGCCTCGGCGCTGGCCGCGGGCTGCCCGGTAGTATTCAAGGCGCACAGCGGGCACATGCTGACGGCCGCCCATGTGGCCGCAGCCATCGACCGCGCAGTCGCCAGCAGCGGCGTGCCGGCAGGCGTATTCAACATGATCTACGGCGCCGGGGTCGGTGAGGCGCTGGTCAAGCACCCGGCCATCCAGGCGGTCGGTTTCACCGGTTCGTTACGCGGTGGCCGTGCCCTGTGCGACATGGCCGCGGCCCGCCCGCAGCCGATCCCGGTGTTCGCCGAAATGAGCAGCATCAACCCGGTCATCGTCCTGCCCCAGGCGCTGCAGGTTCGTGGTGAGCAAGTGGCCAGCGAGCTGGCCGCTTCGGTGGTGCTGGGTTGCGGGCAGTTCTGCACCAACCCGGGCCTGGTGGTGGGCATCAAGTCGCCGCAGTTCGAGCACTTCGTGCAAACGCTGACAGCCCATATGGCCGACCAGGGTCCACAGACCATGCTCAACGCCGGCACCCTGCGCAGTTATCAGACCGGCGTGCAGCACTTGTTGGCACACCCGGGCGTCCAGCACCTGGCCGGGCAACCGCAAACCGGCCAGCAGGCCCAGCCGCAGTTGTTCAAGGCCGATGTAAGCCTGCTGCTGAACGGTGACCCGCTGCTGCAGGAAGAAGTGTTCGGCCCGACCACCGTGGTGGTGGAAGTGGCCGATGCACGGGCATTG
>NZ_JABMCW010000618.1:0-1551 GCF_013179705.1 Pseudomonas sp. CM25
AACGGTGTTGTTGCTGGTCGTGCCTGCGCGGCCTGGCTCGTTAAGGCGCTTGTCGCGATAGTTGGCAATGGTTTCAGCGGAAAGGGCTGCGAGAGAATACTTGCCCAGATGCTCCGTTAGCTTTTTAGCCTTGGAGATCTCACCGCGTTGAGTCGTAGGCTTCTTTGTAGGTGTAATGTCGGTCAGGTAGCGCTTGAGCGCTATTTCCAGCGTCATGCGCTCAGAGCCGCTGCGCTGGATGTACACACCGCGCACCATCTCGTCTTCGGTGCGTCGTGACCAATCCTCAGCGTCGCGTTTGGTGCGGAAGGTTTTGGCGTTGGTCGGCCATCCGGTCTTGCGGATAACGGCCTTCCAGGTGCCGGCAGGGGTTTTGACGATTGTAGCCATCTGAAGGACTCCAAAGGCGTGCAAGCGAAGCCGCACTGTACCTAATTTGTACCTTTAGACCATAGGACTGTATCTGAGGTGGTTCCGCCAAAAACACGAAAGCCGCGCAGTGCGCGGCTTTGAGTGTGGTGGGCCCACACGGACTCGAACCGTGGACCAAAGGATTATGAGTCCTCTGCTCTAACCAACTGAGCTATAGGCCCTCAGTAAGTGGCCGGATTATAACGAGGGTTTCGCACCTGTGCCATCTGAAAGATCCGATAGTGCTATGCGCAGAAACGCGGCGGCGAAATCTTCTGCGGGCAGTGGCAGGCTGACGATGTAGCCCTGGATCTGCTCGCAGCCTTCGGCAGCCAGAAAACGTTGCTGGGCCTGGTTCTCGACGCCTTCGGCGATGATGGTCAATTGCATGCTGCGGCCCAAGGCAATGATCGCGCGGGCGATGGCGGCGTCGTGAGGGTCGTCGGGCAGGCCGCGGATGAAGGACTTGTCGATCTTGAGGATGTCCAGCGGCAGGCGCTTGAGGTAACTCAGCGAGGAATAGCCGGTGCCGAAGTCGTCGATGGCCAGTTGCACGCCGAGTTTTTTCAACTGGTGCAGCACAGCCAATGCTTCCTCGGCCTGGCTCATGATGAAGTTTTCGGTAATCTCCAGCTGCAAATCGCCGGCTTTCAACCCATAGGTCTTCAGCAGCTGCTCAATACGCTTGGCCAGGCCATGGTGGCGCAACTGGGCGCCGGCGAGGTTGATTGACAGCGGGCCGAATGCCTCGTAGTCCCTTTTCCAGCGATGCATCTGCCGACAGGCCTGCTCCAGCACCCAGTCGCCCAGCTGAAGAATGGTGCCGTTCTCTTCCGCCAGGTGGATGAAGTGCTCGGGCGGTACTTCACCAAAGGTCGGGTGGCTCCAGCGGATCAGCGCTTCGGCGCCGACCAGGCTGTGGGTCTTCAGGCTGAGCTTGGGCTGGAAGCACAGGCTCATTTCATTGCGTTCGACGGCGCGGCGCAGTTCGTGCTCCAGGGCGATACGTTCGCTGGCCTGGGCGGTGAGGTCGCGGGTGTAGGCCTCTACGCGGTTGCGGCCTTTGGCCTTGGAGCGGTACATGGCGGCGTCGGCGTTGCGGATCAGGGTGGCGACGTCAGTGCCGTCCTGTGGATAAAG
>NZ_JABMCW010000619.1:0-1516 GCF_013179705.1 Pseudomonas sp. CM25
GATCTTGTCTTGGATTTCGCCGCCACTCTGGGCGATCTCCAGCGTTCGGTCACTCAGGTCATACAGGGCCCGCTCCACGGCGCGCTCCCTGACGATCCGGGCATACTCGCTTGCGTTGGCAACACTAGGGGTGTTCTTAGCGATCTCAGCGCAATACGCCAATGCGCTATCACCTGAGGACAACGCGCCCAGGTGATCAGCCACAGTCAGGAAGTCCACGGAGCGCCCCGTGGAGCGCACCGACATAATCCCTCGGAAGACTTCGGCATTGTCAGCGAAGTAGAACGACTCCGCCGATAGGTCGTCGGAGAGAACGTCGATCAGTTCCGGGCGGAGGAGCATGGCGCCGAGCAGGCTGTGTTCAGCCTCGAGGTTGTAGGGCTCACGCATGGTAATTGCCCTCGACCACCTTCACGAAGTTCGAAGGGGCAATCAGCCAGTCGAACGTCGCCCGGAAAGGTTTGGCGCCATTCCTGCCGTCGATCTTGCCCATCAGGAAATCACTGCCGGCAACGATGGTGAAGAAATCACGCCAGAACCCAAGGTCCTGGTGGACAGGGCTTTCCGCCCAGCGCGCCTTGATCTTTGCTGAGCGGTCTTTGTTGATCAGAACCACGCTCGGCAGAGTTGGCAGCAGTTCGTTGAACAGGCCGACGATTTGATCGACTGGTACCGAATTCAACGCCTCGCGCATGCTCGCGGTATCTCCTGACGGTTCCTTGATGGTTCCTTTACGGTTCTGGGGGCACGTGGTGCCGGGGTGAGGGGCATCTAGTGCCGGGGTGGGGGGCATTTCCTGCCGGGGTGCTCCGGCATCTGCTGCCGGGGGGCATGTGGTGCCGGGGTTGTAGCTGGATGGGCTCACGGTGTACCACGTGGAACGGCCTGTTCGATGGTGAGCAGACAACACTCCAGACTGCTCCAACCAGCGCAAGGCGTTGCGCACGGCGCGCTCGGAGAGGCAGGTGCGCTCTACGATTCGAGCCACCGAAGGCCAGCAGACGCCGTCGTCGTTCGAATTGTCGGCGAGGGATATCAGCACGGACTTCTGCGCCGGACTCATGCCCTGGAGTGGCCAGCAGGCCGTCATGATGATCGTGCTCATGGCTGGGTCTCGCACAGAGACGCGCGCAGGTGCTCCACGCACTCGGCGCGAAATGCATGCTTGAAAGCCGGCGCGTACTGAAGTCGGATCATCCGCGGTGCGTTGAGGGCGGCGGATTTGTGGATAGCTTTCTGGTGCAAAATGGCTAAGGGCGCGGTGTTGCTTGCATCCATTGCAGAGTGCATAATCGACCTCGATTAACTGCTGTTGAAGAAGCCGGGCTGGCACCCGGTTTTTTT
The DNA here is from genome assembly GCF_013179705.1 of Pseudomonas sp. CM25. NCBI lineage: Bacteria > Pseudomonadati > Pseudomonadota > Gammaproteobacteria > Pseudomonadales > Pseudomonadaceae > Pseudomonas > Pseudomonas sp. CM25. Next base: position 1,345 of record NZ_JABMCW010000619.1, read on the forward strand.
ATGCCTGCGATTCAGGTACTGGATGGATCAGCAGGTGTTTCGGTCATCTACTGGCGCAATGCCAGCTAGCGGATAATTCACTCACGACCAGTCGAGACCTAAACCGCTCCAGGCTTCCGCTTTCACAGGCCTAACGGGGACTGCTCCTTGCGGTTGGAATGGGTTAGGCGAC
>NZ_JABMCW010000062.1:0-21807 GCF_013179705.1 Pseudomonas sp. CM25
GCCAACCTGAACGAGGTGTATGACCAGATCGAAGCCGCCGGGCATCCGCAGCCGGTGGTGATCCCGTTCAACCTGGAAACCGCCCTGCCCCATCAGTACGACGAGCTGGCCGTGATGATCGAGGACCAGTTCGGCCGCCTCGACGGCCTGCTCAACAACGCCTCGATCATCGGCCCGCGCACGCCGCTGGAGCAGCTGTCGGGTGAAAACTTCATGCGGGTGATGCACATCAACGTCGATGCCACCTTCATGCTCACCAGCACCCTGTTGCCGCTGCTGAAACTGTCGGAAGACGCCTCGGTGGTGTTCACCAGCAGCAGCGTCGGGCGCAAGGGGCGGGCTTACTGGGGCGCCTACGGGGTGTCGAAGTTCGCCACCGAAGGCCTGATGCAGACCCTGGCCGATGAACTGGAGGGTGTGGCGCCGGTGCGCTCCAACAGCATCAACCCGGGCGCCACGCGCACGGCGATGCGGGCCCAGGCTTACCCCAGCGAAAACCCGCAGAACAACCCGCTGCCCGAAGAGATCATGCCGGTGTATGTATACCTGATGGGGCCGGACAGCAAGGCGGTGAATGGGCAGGCGCTGAACGCCCAGTAAAGCTTTTGCCTGTCCGACCCCTATCGCCGGCAAGCCAGCTCCCACAGGATCACCTCAAGCCAGGGCAATGCGGGACCCCTGTAGGAGCTGGCTTGCCGGCGATGGGGCCGGCACAGACGAACGGTCAGCCCGCCGCCAACGCCGGGCGCATACGCCCCTGCTGGCGCCCTTCCAGCTGCATGCACCGCTCCAGGAACAGGTACATGCAGTCATAACTCTTGCAAATCGCCCGGCGCAGCTCGGTTCGCAAGCCCAGGGTCGGGTTCTCGCCAGCCAGGGTACAGATGATCTCCAGCGCCTCCCACGGGTGCGCATCATCGTACTGGGCGTGCATCTTCAGCCACTTCATCGCCCGCTTGCGCTGATCCTCCGGGAACCCCTGCGCATAGGTATCGGTAGAGCACACCACCGCCGACCATTCGCCGGTCGCACCTTCGATGGCATAGTTGGTGGCCGCCATGGAAATGGCCAGGTTCTCGGTAGCGCACACGCGCCAGCACCAGTCGTTCAAGCCGTTCAGCTCGGGCGGCACTTCCTGCGCCTGCAACTCGTGCAGGTGCACGCCGTGGGCCTGGCACCAGTTCACCCAGTAGTCGGCGTGGTTGAGCTCGACACGGATGTTGCGCATCAACCAGCGCCGCGCCATGTCTTCGCCCTGATGCCGGCCGTAGCGGGTCTTGGTCAGGTTATGGGCCATGTACAGCGAGAACTGCTCTACCACCGGCCAGCCACCGATCAGGTACTGGCGGATGGTCGACTGCTTCAGCTGGCCATCGCGAAGGCGCGTGTAGAACTCATGCTCGACCACCCGGCGCTTGCTTTCTCGGCAGTCTTCAATCAGTTGCTGGGCCCATTGGGGGTAGCTGGCGGGGTCCATCAAAGGCCCGATACGGATGAATGCATCAATCACTTTCAGCTCCTTGATCCTTGTGATTTCTAGCTAGCGAAAGGTGCCAGGCGCCCGCTGCAACAGAGGCCGGGCGGCGATCCGTTGGCGCTGCAGACTGTCACAGGTGAACACCTGAGGGCGTTCGATCAGGTAGCCCTGGGCGTAATCCACGCCTATTTCCTGCAGGGCCTGCTCGATCAAGGGTGTTTCGACAAACTCGGCAATGGTGCGCTTGCCCATCACATGGCCGATGTGGTTGATGACCTCGACCATGGCCCGGTTGACCGGGTCGTCGAGCATGTCCTTGACGAAACTGCCGTCGATCTTGAGGAAATCCACGGGCAAATGCTTGAGGTAGGCGAACGAAGACATGCCGGCGCAGAAATCATCGAGCGAGAACCTGCAGCCCAGCCCCTTTAACTCGTTGATGAAGCGGATAGCGCTGCCCAGGTTGGCAATGGCGCTGGTTTCGGTGATTTCAAAACAGATCATGCGCGGCGGAATGGCGTACTCGACAAACAGCCGCTGCAGGTATTCGAGGAACTTGTCGTCACCAATGCTCGACCCCGAAAGGTTGATGGCGCAGATCGACAACGGCCCTTCGCGCCCTTCGTCCAGGCACTGGCGAATGACCTGGAACACATTGCGCACCACCCAGCGGTCCAGCGCGGTCATCAGGCCATAGCGCTCCGCCGCCGGGATGAAGCTGCTGGGCAGGATGGTGCGCCCGCTTTCATCGTGCAGGCGCAACAGGATCTCGATATGGCCCGGGCCTTCGAACGATTTCAGCGGGGCGATTTCCTGCGCGTACAGGCAAAAGAGGTTTTCTTCCAGGGCCACATGCAAGCGCTGGATCCAGGCCATTTCGCCAAAGCGCATGGACAACTCGCTGTCGTCGGCGTGGTACACCTGCACGCGGTTGCGGCCCTTCTCCTTGGCCATGTAGCAGGCCATGTCGGCGGCGCGCAGCGAAGTCTCCAGGGTGCCGGGCGCCTGGGCCATGTGCACCAGGCCAATGCTGACCGTGGTGACGAACGGCCGGCCTTTCCAGACAAAGTGCAAACTCTGCACCATCTGCCGCAGTTGCTCGGCAATGCGCTCGGCCTGGTCGGGCGGGCAGTTTTCCAGCAGCACGCCAAATTCGTCGCCGCCCAGCCGCGCCAGGGTGTCGCCTTCGCGCAAGCCGGATTGCAGCACGGCGCAGATGTGCCGCAGCAACTCATCGCCGGCGGCATGCCCGCAGGTGTCGTTGACCAGCTTGAACTGGTCGAGGTCGAGGAACATCAGCGAATGCCGCCCAGCCTGGCGCGCCAGGCCATTGAGCGCCTGCTCCAGGCGGTATTCGAACTCGCGGCGGTTGGCCAGGCCGGTCAGGGCGTCGTGGGTGGCCTGCCAGGACAGGTTGGCGATGTACTGGCGCTCCTGGGTCATGTCGTGCAGCACCAGCACCATACCGCTGACCTGGCCCTCATTGACGATTGGCGAGCCCACCAGGTTGATCGACACGGTGCTGCCATCCAGGCGCTGGATCAGCCGGGCATGCTCGGCGCCGCCCTTGAGGCTGCCGCTAAGTACCTGCTCGACCAGGCTGCGGTCATCCTCCTCGGCATGTTCGTCAACCAGGCTGAACAGCGCCGACAGCGGCAGGCCCTGAGCCTGGCCGGCCTGCCAGTGGGTCAGTTGCTCGGCGGCCGGGTTCATGTAGCCGATGTAGCCCTCCACATCGGTGGTAATCACCGCATCGCCAATGGCCTGCAGGGTGATTTGCGCGCGCTCTTTTTCTTCCTGCAGAGCGCTGGCGAAGGCCTGCCGCTGGGCCAGCAGCTTGCTCGAACGACGCCAAGCGATGGCAATCAGAAACAGCGCGGTCAGCAGGTTGGTGATCAGCAGCACCCGCAGCAGCATGCGCGAGCCTTCGCCCAAGGCATCGCTGAACGCTTTCGCGGCCGGCGTGACGCCTTCGTTGATGGCAACGATACGGGCCTGCCAGTCATCGACCGTGCGCGCATCCACCGGCGGGCCGCTGCTGAAGCGCTGGCGCACTTCGCCGGCCAGTACATCCAGCTTGGCCAGGTACTCGTCGCCAATGTTCCAGAAGTCGATGGCGGTCTGCATGTAGCTGACGTTACGGAAGTTGCGGTAGAACCAGATGATCCGCTCGACATCGTCGGGGTGGTTGCCACCTTGCAGCACAGCCTGGCGCGCGGCGTCCAGGTCGGGCCGCGGGTGGTCCAGCACTTCGCGCACCTGCTGGTCGCCCTGGGGCACAGTGATGGCCTGGCGATAGCGCTGATAGGTGCTATCGTCGCGGTTTTCGGCATACAGGGTGAGGTAGTAGATGGCGTCTTTCTGCGCCTTGGACCACAGGCTTTCGCCCGCAACATAGGCGCGCACGGCCGAGAGCGTATAAAGACTGAGGCTGCCCAGCGCCACCTGGAAGACCACGACGGCGATGAAGGGCCAGGTAATGCCGAGCAACTTTGGCGCTTCTAGAGTGCGATGTCCCTTCATGGAGTCCCTGTCACAGAGCAGATAAGGCGCAAATCAACCCAGACAAGCACAGCGTAGGCCATTTGCCATCTTCGTGGAGGGGATTTTTATGACAGAAAACCGGGAATTTGTACGGCCTGTGCTGGCTTGAGGTTCAGCTCTGCTGGAGATGTCCGTAGAGCTTGGCATACAGCCCACCGTCGGCAATCAGTTGCTGATGGTCACCGTCTTCGGCCACATGCCCGCCATCGAACACCAGCACCCGGTCAGCCTGCTTCACCGCCGACAGCCGGTGGGCGATGATCAGCGTGGTACGGCCGCTGAGGAAGCGCGCCAGGGCCTGGTGCAGGTTGTACTCAGTAGCGGCGTCCAGGGCCGAGGTGGCCTCGTCGAGGATCACCACCTTGGGCTCGGCCAATACCATGCGGGCAATTGCCAGGCGCTGGCGCTGGCCACCCGACAAACGCACACCCGAGCGCCCCACCACGCTGTCCAGGCCCTGCGGCAAGGCGGCGATGGTGGCATCCAGCTGGGCAATGCGCAGCGCCTGCCAGCAAGCGTCGTCGCTGCAATCGCGGCCCATGCTCAGGTTGGCACGCACGCTGTCGTTGAACAGCGACGGGTGCTGCAACACCACTGCGACGTTTTCACGCAGGGTTTCCAGGCCGATTTCCTGCAGGCTGGCACCGCCAAAGCGGATGGTGCCGGCCTGGGCGCTGTAAAGCCCCAGCAACAGCTGCACAAGGGTGCTCTTGCCACCGCCGCTGGCACCTACGATGGCCACTTTTTCGCCCGGGGCAATGGACAGGTCGAGGTGCTCCAGCACCGGTTCGTCGGCATAGGCAAAGCGCAGATCGCGCACATCGATACCCACTGTCTCGCGCCCGGCGAACGGGTCGCTGGCAGCCGGGTATTGCGGTTCGTCGGCCCGCGCCAGCAGCTCGTTGAGCCGGCTCAATGCGCCGCCAGCGGCATAGTAGGCGTACTGCAGGTTGAGCAGCTGCTCCACTGGCCCGATCATGAACCACAGGTAGCTGAACACTGCCAGCATCTGCCCGATCGACAGGTCGGAGAACAGCACGGTCAACATGGCCGCAGCCCGGAAGATATCGATGCCGAACTGGAACAGCAAGCCACTGGCACGGCCGCTGGCGTCGCTCTTCCATTGCGAATCCACGGCGAAGTCGCGCACTTCGCGGGCACGCAGGCCCAGGCGGCCGAGGAAGTAGCCCTGGCGGTTGCTGGCGCGGATCTCCTGGATGGCATCGAGGGTTTCGGTCAGCGCCTGAGTGAAGCGTGCGGTGCTGTCGTTCTCGAGCTTTTTCAGGTGCTTGACGCGCTTGCCCAGCTGTACGGTGAAATAGATCACCAGCGGGTTGAACAGCAAGATCAGCAGGGCCAGCTGCCAGTGCATCCAGATCAGGATGGCCGCGGTGCCGGTCAAGGTCAGCATGGCCACCAGGAAGCGGCTGAGGGTTTCGCCGACGAACTTGTCGAGGGTGTCCAGGTCGGTGACCAGGTGAGTGGTGACCGTGCCGCTGCCCAGGTCTTCGTATTCCTTCAGCGAAATCCGCTTCAGCCGCTCGATCAGGCGAATGCGCAGGCGGTACACGATGTCCTTGGCCAGACCCGCGAACAGCTTGGCCTGGACCACATTGAACGCCAGCGCCGCCAGGCGCAGGCAAAGCGTGAGGCACAGCATCAAGCCGATGTAACCGGCCGCTACCTGCCAACCGGACGGCAGCAGGTTGTTCATCCATTTCAGCGCGGCATCACCATGACCCAGCAGCACTTCATCGACCAACAGTGGCAGCAGCAACGGAATGGGCACGCTGCAGCACGCTGCCAGTACGGCGATGAGGTTGGCAGACCAGAGGTTTTTCTTGTGGTGCAGGGCCAGACGGCGAATTTCCGCCCAGCTCAGTCGATCGGCCGCAGCGCAAGGCTTGCCCGGTACCGGGTCGGGTGACCCAGGCACATCAAGCACAGGCGGCCTGCTGCAACCAGCGGCCAAGCAACGGCTGCAGGCTGTCCAGCGGCTGGTAGCCGTTGGTCAGCAAGGCCAGCTGGCCGTGGCGCTCGGCCAGCAGGGTCGGGAACCCGGCAATGCCCAGGTCCTGGGCCCAGCTGAAATCGGCAGCGGTCGCGGCGCGCGTGTCGGCGCCGGCGAAGGCCTGGGCGAACACGGCGCGGTCGAAGCCCGCCTGTTCGGCCAGGTCGACCAGCTGCGGCGCGGTGGTCACATCCATGCCTTGCTCATAGAACCCGCGCTGGATCAGCGCCAGCAACGGCCAGACGCGCTCGGCGTCCAGCTCGCGGGCCGTGACCAGGGCGCGGCAGGCAGGCTCGGTGTCGTAGACGAAACCGTCGGGCATGGCACCCTCGAAACGGAACGGCTGGCCGGTCGCTTCAGCCACCGCCTGCCAGTGTTCGAGGATGTACTTGCGGGTAGAGCTGTCCAGCGCGCTGCCGCCGGTGCGCAGCCCGCCTGGCACCACACGGGTGGGCACGCCGGCCTCACGCGCCTGGGCGATCAGGGCCGCGGCCACTGGCGCGAAACCCCAGCACCAGGAGCACATCGGGTCCATCACATAGATCAGGCGTGCAGACATGCATCAGGCCTCGGCTTTGTAGTTGAAACCGATCGGGTGCGGCAGGTTGCGCGCCTTGGCCAGTTCGATCTGCTTCTGCCGGTCGATGGCACTGCGCCGGGTCTTTTCGCTCAGGGTGTCCCAGCAATGCGGGCAGCTGACACCTGGCGAATAGTGCTCGGACGCGCGCTCCTCTGCATTGATCGGGTGGCGGCAGGCGTGACACTGGTCGTACTCGCCTTCGCTCAGGTCATGGCGCACCGTGACGCGGTTGTCGAAGACGAAGCAGTCGCCGTCCCACAGGCTTTGTTCCTGAGGCACTTCTTCGAAGTATTTCAGGACGCCGCCTTTAAGATGATAGACCTCCTCGAAGCCTTCACCGAGCATGTAGCTGGAAGCTTTTTCACAACGAATGCCGCCGGTGCAGAACATGGCAACCTTCTTGTGCTTGCTCGGGTCAAAGTTGGCCTTGATGTACTCGGGGAACTCGCGGAAGGTTTCGGTCTTGGGATCGAGGGCGCCCTTGAAGGTGCCGATGGCCACTTCGTAGTCGTTGCGGGTGTCGATCAGCAGCACTTCAGGGTCGCTGATCAGGGCGTTCCAGTCCTTGGGCTCGACGTAGGTGCCGACGGCCTGGTTCGGGTCCACGCCCGGCACGCCGAGGGTGACGATCTCTTTCTTGAGCTTGACCTTGGTGCGGTAGAACGGCTGCTCGTCGCAGTACGACTCTTTATGGTCGACGTCGACCAGGCGTGGGTCGGTGCGCAGCCAGGCCAGCAGGCCATCGATGCCTTCGCGGGTGGCCGACACGGTGCCGTTGATGCCCTCATGGGCAAGCAGCAGGGTGCCTTTGACGTTGTTGTTTACCATGGCCTCGAGCAGCGGCTCGCGCAGCTCGACGTAGTCTTGCAGGGTGACGAACTTGTACAGCGCCGCGACGACGATCGGTTGAGACATGAAGCAGGATCTCCAGGTGGGTGCCCTCGTAAGGGGCGGACCGGGTTGTGCAAAAAACAGGGGGCCGCTGTGCGGTCCATCGCCGACAAGCCAGCTCCCACAGATACTGCACCACTCTCAAGTAGGGCGCTTTACCTGTGGGAGCTGGCTTGCCGGCGATGGGCTGCACAGCAGCCCCCTTTTGGGATGTAGCGAATTCTACCAGAACAACAGCAAGGTTTCAGTGCCCGCCGCCCGCGCACACCGGCGAGGCCGGTGCAACACCGACCTTGGCCCACTCTTCGCCGGTATAGGTATGAATGGCCAGGGCATGGATCTGCCCCATCAGCTCACCCATGGTGGCGTACACCTTCTGGTGGCGCTTGACGCTGCTCAACCCGGCAAACTGCTCGCTGACGATCACTGCCTTGTAGTGGGTCTCCTGACCACGACTGTGCATGTGACTTTCATCGAGCACCTGCAGATGTTGCGGCGCCAGGGCTGCCAGCTGCTGTTCGATACGCTGTTGCATGGTCATTGCGGCGTTCTCACTTTTTCGCCGGAACGGCGGCCTTGCCTGCGTTCGGGTCCAGTTCCTTGGTCATGTCTTCGAGCAGCTTGTTGACCACAGGTACCGCAGGCTCCAGGCTCTGCTGGGTCAGCTGGGCCGACTGCTGGGTGACCTTGGGCATTTCACGCAGCACTTTCTTGCCCAGCGGCGATTCGTAGAACTTGACCAGGTCCTTGAGCTCCTGCTCGGTGAAGGTCTGGGTGTACAGGTCGACCATCTTCGGCTTCAGCTTGTTCCAGCCGATGGCGTTGTCCAGCGCGGCGTTGGCCTTGGCCTGGTAGCCTTCGAGTACCGGCTGCTTGCTGGCCGGGGCCTTGGTCTGGGCGAAGCGCTGGGCAAACATCTGCTGGACCTGCATGTACACCGGGGTGCCCAGCTTGTCGGCGTTGGCCAGGGTCAGGAATTTCTCGGCAGCAGCGTTGTGGCTGGCGGTGGCAGCGAGCACCTGGCCGCTGGCGCAAGCCAGGGCAACGGCGGCACAAAGGACACGGAGACGGGTCATTGCATTTCCTTCAAAGAGGGGGAGGCAGGTACCTCAGGGTAGAGCATTCTGCGCCGTGGTGGCGATGTGCTCAAGTGGCACGACGAGCGACGGAACCGCTCGGTCGAATCAGGGCCTAAACTGCGATTTCGAACTACACAGGAGTGCGTACAGAATGAGCCGTATCGAGACAGACAGCCTGGGCCCGGTCGAAGTTCCGGAGGACGCCTACTGGGGTGCGCAGACCCAGCGTTCGCTGATCAACTTTGCCATCGGCAAGGAACGCATGCCCCTCGCGGTGCTGCACGCCCTGGCGCTGATCAAGAAAGCCGCGGCGCGTGTCAACGACCGCAATGGCGACCTGCCGGCGGACATCGCCCGGCTGATCGAACAGGCCGCCGACGAGGTGCTGGACGGACAGCACGATGACCAGTTTCCGCTCGTCGTGTGGCAGACCGGCAGCGGCACCCAAAGCAACATGAACGCCAACGAAGTAATCGCCGGGCGCGCCAACGAACTGGCCGGCAAAGGCCGGGGCGGCAAGGCGCCAGTACACCCTAACGATCACGTCAACCGCTCGCAGAGCTCCAATGACTGCTTCCCCACCGCCATGCACATTGCGGCAGCCCAGGCGGTGCATGACAAACTGCTACCTGCAATCGCCGAACTGTCCTCGGGGCTGGCGGAGCTGTCTGCACGCCACCACAAGCTGGTCAAGACCGGTCGCACGCACATGATGGACGCCACGCCGATCACCTTCGGCCAGGAAGTGTCCGCCTTCGTTGCCCAGCTGGACTATGCCCAGCGCGCCATCCGCGCCACCCTGCCAGCGGTGTGCGAGCTGGCCCAGGGCGGCACCGCCGTGGGTACCGGGCTCAACGCCCCGCATGGCTTTGCCGAAGCCATTGCCGCCGAGCTGGCGGCGCTGTCCGGGCTGCCGTTCGTCACCGCGCCAAACAAGTTTGCCGCCCTCGCCGGCCACGAACCGCTGACCAGCCTGGCGGGTGCCCTGAAGACCCTGGCCGTGGCCCTGATGAAAATCGCCAACGACTTGCGCCTGCTCGGCTCCGGCCCGCGCGCCGGGCTTGCCGAGGTACGCCTGCCGGCCAATGAACCAGGCAGCTCGATCATGCCGGGCAAGGTCAACCCTACCCAGTGCGAGGCGCTGTCGATGCTGGCCTGCCAGGTGCTGGGCAATGATGCGGCGATTGGCTTTGCCGCCAGCCAGGGCCACTTGCAGCTGAACGTGTTCAAGCCGGTGATCATCCACAACCTGCTGCAGTCGATCGAATTGCTGGCCGATGGCTGCCGCAACTTCCAGCTGCACTGCGTGGCGGGTATCGAGCCGGATGCCGAGCAGATGGCCGCGCACCTGGAACGGGGGCTGATGCTGGTGACGGCGCTGAACCCGCATATTGGCTATGACAAGGCGGCGGAGATCGCCAAGAAGGCCTACAGCGAGGGCAAGACCCTGCGCGAGGCGGCGTTGGAGCTGAAGTACCTGACCAATGAGCAGTTCGACCAGTGGGTGCGGCCCGAGAACATGCTGGCACCGGGGGGCAAGGGATAAGCTCTTTATTGCCCCGCCCCGGCCCTATCGCCGGGGCAGGCGATCAACGAGCCTGGGCCAGCCGCGCCCGTCTCGAGCGCCAGCTGGCCACCAGCGAGGGCCCCAGCGCCACCAGTGCCGAACCCAGCACCACGGTCACCGCCCCCACATAACCCAGGGCATTGATGTCCTCGGCATGCACATGCTCAGGCCATACCACCGCCGCCAGCGCCACCGCGACAAAGGTCACCAGCGGGGTCAGCGCCAGGGTGGCACTCACCCGCGACGCCTCCCAGTGCGCCAGCGCCTCGGCAAACGCGCCGTAGGCCACCAGGGTATTCAGGCAGCAGGCCAGCAACAGCCAGCCCTGCACCGGCGTCAGCTGCAAGGCTTGCAGCGGGTGCACCCAGGGCGTCAACAGCGCAGCGCAACTGAGGTAGATCACCATCATCACCTGCTGCGAATGCCAGACTGTCAGCAGCTGCTTCTGGCTCAGGGCGTAGAACACCCAGATGCTGGTCGCCAGCAGAATGGTCAGCACACCGGTGGTGTAGGTTCCCAGTGAAGTCAGCAGTTCTTCCAGGCGCTGGTTGAAAAACAGGCCAAAGCCCGCCAGCAGGATCAGCAGGCCCACGCCTTGCCCGAGGCTGAAGCGTTCACGGAACACGAACACGCTGGCCACCAGCAACAGCACCGGGCCAATCTGCACCACCAGCTGCGCGGTGCCCGGGCTGAGCAGGTTGAGGCCGATCAGGTACAGCACGTAGTTGCCCATCAGCCCGAGCACGGCCACCACCACCAGGCCCTTGCCACCGGCCGACAGCTTGCGCAATGACGGCAGCTGGCGCTTGGTCGCCAGCCAGACGAACAGCAGGCCGCCGGAGACCAGCAGGCGATACCAGGTGACCGTCACCGGGTCGACCACTTGTAGCACCTGCTTGAGCTTGATCGGCAAGATGCCCCAGAGCAGCGCGGTCAGAAGTGCCAGGAACAGGCCAAAGCCCCAGCGGCCGGAAGTGGTGTGCATAGCGTCCTCGATCAAGCCCGTGGTGGGGTGGTTGAATTCTACGGGCTTGGAGGGTGGGGGCGGTGGAGAGTGCCGAGAAAAGAATTCATCAGGTCATTCTTCTGGGGCATGGCTGGGCAAGCGTATGTCCTGTGCCGACCCCTTCGCGGCGGTTCGACGCCTCGATGAACCGATCTCATAGAACTGCACATAACTTACTGATTCAGCAGGGACCCTGTGGGAGCGGGCGTGCCCGCGAACACCGGCGCAGCCGGTGCCATGCACCGCGTTGGATTCTTCGCGGGCGCGCCCGCTCCCACAGGGTCCGCGGAGCGCCCAGCATTCACCCGCGAAGAGGCCAGAACAGGCAACCTACTTCTTGTGCTTGGCAAACGCCGCCTCAAGCGCCTGATTGATAGTGCGCAACACCTTCACCCGCGCCCAGCGCTTGTCGTTGGCCTCCACCAGCGTCCACGGTGCGATCTCGCTGCTGGTGCGGTCGACCATGTCGCCGACCGCCTGGGCGTAGTCGTCCCACTTTTCGCGGTTGCGCCAATCATCCTCGGTGATCTTGTAGCGCTTGAACGGGATCTGCTCGCGCTCTTCAAAACGCTCCAGCTGGGTCTGCTGGTCGATCGACAGCCAGAACTTGACCACCACCACGCCCGCATTCACCAACTGCTCTTCAAAATCGTTGATCTCGCTGTAAGCGCGCATCCAGTCCCCCGGGGTGCAAAAACCTTCCACCCGCTCCACCAGCACCCGGCCATACCACGAGCGGTCGAAGATGGTGAACTTGCCGCGCGCCGGAATATGCCGCCAGAACCGCCACAGGTAAGGCTGAGCACGCTCTTCTTCAGTGGGCGCGGCGATCGGCACAATGCGGTACTGGCGCGGGTCCAGCGCTGCCGCCACGCGGCGGATGGCACCGCCCTTGCCGGCCGCATCGTTGCCTTCGAATGCAGCTACCAGGGCATGCCGGCGCATGCGTTTGTCGCGCAGCAGGCCGGCCAGGCGGGCCTGCTCGGTGACCAGTTGTTCCTGGTAGTCTGGCTTGTCCAGGCGCAGGGTCATGTCCAGCGCGCCGAGCAGGCTGCGGTCGTCGATGCTGCGCCCCAGCGGCGCAACGTTGCCCTGGTGCTTGCCCTTCGGGTTGTTGGCCAGCGCTGCCTGCAGGCTTTCGAGCAGAATGCGCCCCACCGCCAGGCTGCGGTAGTTGGGATCGACACCTTCGACGATATGCCACGGTGCATAGTCGCGGCTGGTGCGACGCAGCACGCGCTCGCCAAAACGCACGAAACGGTCATAGGTTTCCGACTGCTGCCAGTCCAGCGGGCTGATCTTCCAGCTGTGCAGCGGGTCGTCCTTGAGCGATTTCAGCCGTGCCTTCATCTGCTTCCTGGACAGGTGGAACCAGAACTTGATGATCAGCGCGCCTTCGTCGCACAGCATCTGCTCCAGGCGCTCGGCGCCGGTGATGGCCTGGTCGAGCACGGCGTCCTTGAACACCCCGTGCACCCGCCCCTGCAGCATCTGGCTGTACCAGTTGCCGAAGAACACCCCCATCCGCCCTTTCGGTGGCAAGGCCCGCCAGTAACGCCAGGCCGGCGGGCGGGCCAGCTCTTCGTCGGTCTGCTGGTCGAAGGTGAGCACATCGATCATGCGCGGGTCCATCCACTCGTTGAGCAGTTTTACCGTCTCACCCTTGCCCGCGCCTTCGATGCCGTTGATCAGTACGATCACCGGGAAGCGCGCCTGCTGCTTGAGTTCGTACTGGGCTTCGAGCAGGGCCTCGCGCAAAGCGGGTACCTCGGCGTCGTAAGCCTCCTTGTCGATGCTGTGGCCGATTTCGGCGGATTCGAACATGCACTGGCTCCTTCAATGGCTAACCAAGACTAGCGGATTTCATTTCTGCCTGTATTGACCTGTTGACGGCCGAAGCCGCTGCCACAGGTGTTGCGGATGGCATAAAATCCGCCCATCCGCTGCAACCGAGCCAACCATGTCCACCCTCCTCCAGCATGCCCAGATCGACTGGGACGACCAAGGCCGCCCCCATTCGCGGCAGTACGACGACGTCTATTTCGCCGTCAACGAAGGCATCGAAGAAACCAAGCACGTGTTCCTTGGCCAGACCCGCCTGGCCGAGCGCTTTGCCAGCCTTGCGCCGCACACCTGCATGGTGATCGGCGAAACCGGTTTTGGTACCGGCATGAACTTTTTCTGCGCCTGGCAGCTGTTCGACGCGCACGCGCACAGCGATGCACGCCTGCACTTCATCAGCGTCGAGAAATACCCCCTCGGCCACGCCGACATGCTCCGTGCCGTACGCCTGTGGCCTGAGCTTGCCGCCTATACAGAGCCACTGCTGGAACAGTACGTGGCCATCCACCCGGGCTTCCAGCAGTTCACCTTCGACAGCGGCCGGGTCACCCTCACCCTGTTGATCGGGGATGTGCTGGAACAGCTGCCGCAACTCGATGCACAGATCGATGTGTGGTTCCTCGACGGCTTTGCGCCGGCCAAGAACCCGGACATGTGGACACCACAGCTGTTCGCGCAACTGGCGCGGCTGTCGCACCCGGCTGGTGCTGCCGAAGCCACAGTGCTGGGCACCTTCACCACCACTGGCTGGGTACGCCGCAGCCTGGTCGAAGCCGGTTTTGCCATGAAAAAGGTGCCCGGCATCGGCAAGAAGTGGGAGGTGATGAGCGGCGCCTACGTCGGCCCCCTGCCCGGCCCCGAAGCGCCCTGGTATGCGCGCCCGCCTGCCGCACCAGGGCCGCGCGAGGCGCTGGTGATCGGTGCCGGCCTGGCCGGTAGCAGCAGCGCCGCCAGCCTGGCCCGGCGTGGCTGGCAGGTGACCGTGCTGGAGCGTCACCAGGGCGCGGCACAAGAGGCCTCAGGCAATCCGCAAGGGGTGCTGTACCTGAAGCTGTCCGCCCATGGCACTGCCTTGTCGCAGATGATCCTGTCCGGTTTCGGTTATACCCGTCGCCAGCTCGAACGCCTGCAGCGGGGCCGTGACTGGGATGCCTGCGGGGTGCTGCAGCTGGCTTTCGACAGCAAGGAAGCCGAGCGCCAGGGCAAATTGGCTGCTGCCTTCGACCGCGACTTGCTGCAGCCACTGCAGCGCGCCGAGGCTGAGGCCCTCGCCGGTGTCACCTTGCCGGCGGGTGGGCTGTTCTACCCCGAAGGCGGCTGGGTACACCCGCCTGCACTTTGCCAGCAGCAGCTGCAGCACCCGGGCATTCGCCTGCTGACGCACCATGAGGTGCTGGAACTGCGCAAGGTTGACCAGCAGTGGCAGGCCTGGGCTGGCAATCGCCTGCTGGCCAGCGCACCGGTGGTGATCCTGGCCGGTGCGGCCGAAGTACGCCGGTTCGAGCCTTGCGCGCAGCTGCCGCTCAAGCGCATCCGTGGGCAGATAACCCGCCTTGCCGCCACCGCCAGCAGCCGGGCGCTGCGCACGGTGGTGTGTGCGGAGGGCTACGTGGCACCGCCGCGCGAAGATGAACATACCCTGGGCGCGAGCTTTGATTTCCACAACGAGGACCTGACGCCGACGGTTGCCGAGCACCAGGGCAACCTGGCGTTGCTGAATGAGATTTCACCCGACCTGGCCCAGCGCCTCGGCGCGGCGGAGCTGGACCCTGAGCAGTTGCAGGGCCGTGCGGCGTTTCGTTGCACCAGCCCGGATTACCTGCCGCTCGTCGGGCCGGTGGCCGACGCGCAGGCATTTGCCCAGGCCTATGCGGTGCTGGGGCGGGATGCACGCCAGGTGCCGGATGTGGCTTGCCCTTGGCTGGGTGGGTTGTATGTGAACAGCGGGCACGGGTCGCGTGGGTTGATTACCGCGCCGCTGAGCGGTGAGCTGCTGGCGGCCTGGGTGTGCGGGGAACCACTGCCGTTGCCGCGGGGGGTGGCGGAAGGTTGTCATCCGAACCGGTTTGGGGTGCGGCGATTGGTTCGGGGAAAGTGATTGCCTTGGGGCGCATGCCGTTGAATTCATGGCGCCTGCGAATCGAGCGCCGCCCGCGCGGCGCTGGATTTATCGCCACGCCACAAAAACCAGGGCGGACAACCAAAAACTGAAAACCCTTATAACAGATCGTTCTAAAACTCCTGCAAACCACCCTGGTCAGTTCCTTAAGGTGCCCTAATCCGGGGCATCACCTCCCCAACGGAAAAACCGGTAAGGACTTATGTGCGGATTAGCAGGAGTATTGGAAAAGGGGGTTTTAAAGGCCTACAGGGGCCATATTTCCCCCTGATTCCCCCATAAAAACCACTTTTTGGTACAAAAAGTGGTACGAGTATTACAGTCAAGCCTGATGCTCAAGGCCTGACCCCGCGCTGTCACTAGTTGGCCGGCGCCACCTCCTCCAGCGGACACTTACATCCGACCCATTGCAACTCACCTAGACACATATTGTTTTCTACTACAACCCATTTCCACCACTCAATAAGTCACAAAAGATTTAACGACATGAATCATAACCGGACTCCAGTAATCGTCTCTCTTCGAGCTCCACGACAAACTAATTCTAACATCGAGATCCGGTCTAGGTATTAGGATATTGATTACATCCCAAGTGTCTTCCGGATCATCGGCCCCTGCACGGAGATAACCGGTAACTAACGCGGGAAGCCCTGAAACAAGCATCACCACAGGATCATGTATGGTTATAACTTTAAGCTCGCCACTATTACTCAAGCCTTTAGCTAGGCCGCCTTTAATCTTAGATAGACGCTCTGCCGTCATAGACTCTAGCTCTTTGGTGTTTAGTCCATTTTTCTTTGGCCAAAGGCTGACGGAAATCATCGCATTTGCAGATAATGAATGTGCCAAAAGCAAAGTCCTCTTTTCCTTGGCCACCTCCTCTACAGTGAAACTCCTGCTTTTCTCATGGACTTTTAATTTCCATTGCGCAGGAACATCCAATGAAATTTCGGTGAGCAGCTTCACCTTCTTGAATTCAGTCTCACCAATCGCTGTCGAAGCGACAACCATAGTGATAACTAAGAAAAATGTTGCCGCAAGAGTTTTGCAGTTAAGAGCCCCCATGACTTCCCTCCGCCAGACTAGCGTTTGCGTCATGACAGTGTAGATGGCTCTCGCCCCAACTTCCGGCGCAGTGCCGCCCTCCCCTCCTAACTCAGTCACACGTCGACTCGCAAGCCAGCTTAGCTATCCGGCTTCGCTCAAGCGCCGTTCACCGACAAGATTGCACTGCAGCTAGAAGTTGCCTCTCGTACCCCATCCGCTGAAGGCGCTCTGCCAGCAATGCGCGTACCTTCACCTCGAGGCTGTCAGTCTTGAGCAGACCGGCAGCAGCCCAGGTCGGGACCGCCACCTCTGACGGCCGACACGGCACCTGCACTGGTACCTCAACGCGCACATACTGGGTCTGCGGCTCAACCTTCCCGGCGCACCCGGCAATGCTCAGGGTCAGCACCAGTCCGCTCCTACAGGCAAGGCCACGGATTACGCTGCTTGCAGATCGAAACCACTCTATTCCGCTCCTGCGAACACGTGTTTTCAGCCCCAGGCTCATAGGCCAAGCTCCTTGTCGATGATCGAGGTTGCTGCCGCGCACTGGTCACCACCGATGCGATCCTGCTGTAGCCGGTTCGCCGCGGCATAGTCAATATCCGCGCGGTCCTTGGCCTGAGCCACCGCCTGCTCAGCGCCGGCTTGGCGATCCTTCGCCGCCAGGGTAAGGTCGCCCAAGGCCTTGCCCTGTTCCTGAGCCAGGCCTGCGAGGTTGTCGCGCGCCGCGGTGCACGCCGCCACCCGGTCCTGCTCTGCGTCGAGAGCCGGTCGGAAGTGGCTGGTGGTGGCCCAGCCCCCCACAGCGATGCCGAGCAAGACCAGCAGGCCGGCACCAGCGACCCGAAGCAACCAGGTGCTCATGCGAGCGCCCGCCGAATGCCCTCATCGATCACCTCGGCGTTGTAGGGGTTGCCGCCGTTCTCGTGGACGATGATGCCCACCACTGCCTCCCGCAGCACCTTCGGCTTGGAAATGTCGATGGAGTCGCGGACGCCTACGCCCAGGCGCTTTGCGATCGCCTGGGCATACGCCAGGGTGTTGTTCTCGCTGGATGGGGCCCAGCGGCTGATGAACTCCAGCGGGGTGTCGATGCCGGGTCGACCGACACCGGGCATGCCGTCCTTGCCGCGGTAGTTGATCAGCAGCTTGCCCAACGCGCGGATACCGTTTTCGGGATGGTCGAAGCGGGCGAACCGCGGGTTTGCTACACCCACCTCCAGGCCGAGCTGGCCCTGCCAGGCATTACGGGGGTTGAAATCAATGTTACCGGGGTTGTTATTGCGGACACCGCGAGGTGTAGACATGGGTTCCTCCAGGCACGAAAAAAGCCCGCACATGGCGGGCTACATGAATTTCAGGCACAAAAAAACCGCTCAAGGCGGCCCCTTTCGGACTGTTGCGTTTACGAGATCCCGTATACCGACTTCATTGCGGCGACCAGCTCTGCGAGCTGACTCTTGCCAAGGTCACTGGTAAGCAGCGACCCGTTGAAGGTGTAAATGTCTCCGATCTTCGAATTGGCCAGGCCGCTTGATGGGTGATATCCAAGTTCGAGATACGAGCCATCGACAATTACGGGGGAGCTGCTGCGCTGCAGGGTGGCGAATGTTGCCGCTTGGTTGACGGCAAGCGACAGCAACTGGGAATCACTGAAGTCGATGACCACGATCGCCCATGCGCCGGCCGGGCGCGCGGCTCGAACCACTGCCGTGTTCGTGATAACAGGGCCGGCCGCCATGAAGACATCGGTGTTTGGGGATGCTGCAAGCGAACCGTAATAGCGCAGCATCAGCGAGGTGTAATCGTCCGCAGGGCCGAAGCCTGCCAGCAGGTTGACGGCACCGCTGGCAGAAACGTCGGCGGATGCGAGCGCCACCGCTGCCACTACGGTGTAGGAAGTCGTTAGGCTTCCGCTTGGTAGAGCGAGTCCCGAGTTAGCTCCGGCGGCTAGCGCCTTCTTGCCAGAAACTTCGGCCAGGCTCAGGTTTTTTGGTAACGTGCCCTTGGAAACCAGCGGCTGGCCGGTTACTCGACAGCGTCCAGAAACACCGCCACCAGATACAGCGGTCATTGCTCGAGCAGACGCCGCATGCTTTAAAGACGAAATCTTCGCCGCAACTGTATCAGCGGCGTTCATGTTGATGCGGGGTGCATTCGCCGAAGCGGCTGCGGTAACGCCTGGTAGGACGATCAGTTGGCCTGCCATGTGTTTTCCTTACCTTGGCTCAAGGGGTTGTGATGTTGATGCGCTGGTGGCATGCCCAGTTGTAGAGAGGCTGCCCGTAAGCATCCTTGTCCGGGCTGCTGTCGCGCAGGCATGAGCGCGGCCCAGTGGTTGGCCCGCCATTCGAATTTGGCAAACCGATGTCTGCTAGGCCGATATAGGCGCCCGTTCCAGTTGGGTTGGCGCTCAACGTGATATCGACTGTGCTTGGGCCAACCATGGCTACGCTCTGAATCGTTGCGCTGGCGGTGCTATCGACGTATCGGAACCCCAGATTCCCAGGATCAGTCACGTTGAGGCTATCGATAACGAGTGGCGCTACCGGCGTATAGAACTGGACTCGCACAACGCGCCCGGTACGAACTGCCGATACCATGTGGGTCGGCTTCCACGAGGAACCATTGATGATCGCCTCGGCCGCCCTGGCGTGCATCGAACCTACCCGCACAGAAGACATGGACGGCAGATGAACGCCGTCCTCGGGGTTAGTCGGCACCCAATACTTCGGGCCTGCGCAGTAGAAGCGGGTCGGATAGTCCAAAGCCGCCTGCAGCTGCTCCAGCGGAACAAAGCTCTCGGTGATCCCGGCGTAGGCGCTCCAATTGCTGATTTGGTCGAGCAGAATTGGGATTACGCCACCCTGCCCGCTTACCGCTTTGATGTCGGTATCGTAGTCAGCCTGCAGCTGTAGCAGCGAAGCGAGATAGGCGCCTTGTGCCGAGGCCCGGTCTGCCTCACCCTGAATCCAATCAATGAATGGGACCTTGTAGCCGAGCCCGCGGGCCGTGCACTCAGCCTTGGCTGCGGTCACCGCCGTCATGCTGTTGGCGTATCGCCCAGTTGGAGACCCCTTCGAAAGCTGGGCAATGGTATAGCCACCCCGGCCGTGGCAGCTGGTGAGTAGCCCGGCATTGCTGGGCAGGCCACGGTTTCGGTTAAGCTGCGCCGACAGCTGAACGACTGGCGTTTCTTGGGCCTTGCCCACCAAGGGGATGAAGGGCGCCACCATGTCGGAGGTGAGCGTGTCGTCCTGGTTCGACAGGCGAACGCCGTCCTTTATGGTGAACAGACGATTCGCAGTTGGCGGCTGGGTCGTCACCACCGGCGAGCCAGTGCCTACGGCAAGGGATTGACCCGAGCCAACAATATGCAGAACAGTCGTAATGAACTCAGCCCATGTACCACTAACAGGAACATCAACCGTTACCGGCGCTGAGCTGCCATACCGACGAATGAATGTGAGCCGGCCACTGGACACTTGAGGCGAAAAATTGTCGCCGCTGGAAGTAATTTGGAATGGCACACCATCAACTAGAACCCAGACATCCTGACCACCGATTGGACCCTCCACATAGGCGGTGACAGTTCCGCTGGCCTGGCCGTATATAACAACTTCACCAGACCATTTAATTCCGAGAAGGACCACGCCGTTGACGTCGGTAACTGCCCAGCTGTAGTCGCCGATCAGATCAAGCCCAGGCAATTGGTCAAGCAGTGCGTGAGCAGCGCCATTGGCCTTGACGCCAAGGATTGCCCGGTAATCTTTGTCGACGACCGCAAATGGCATTTCATCGGCGAGAGAGCGCGGCTGCGACAGGCTGTACGCGGCATCAGCGGTTTCGGATGCTTTTCGCGTGGCCTTGGAGTTCGGATAAGAGTCAACGAATACAGCGGTGTCGCCAGCGTGACGGTAGACATTCACGTACAAATCAAGCTCGCTAGACAGAACACTGAAGTTTGTTCCATCAGCAGTTTCTGCAAGCCCCTCTTCGACGGAGGTGTATGGCATCGCCCCTCCAAGAAGCGTTGCCAGGTTCGTCATAACCATGGCATTGGTCGGGCGCATCACTCCGCCGCCGACATCCACCATCTTCACTTCCGGAGACAAGAGAAGCTCGTTGGTCTTGTCTATGGTTTGTGTCAAGCGCGCGAGATCTTCTGCTCCGCTCATGTTTACTCCAGGCGAAAAAAAGCCCACCGAAGTGGGCAGGGAATTAGGTGGCCGGCGCGCCGGGCCATGATCGGGTGTACCAACGTTCCAGCAGCAAGCGCAGCTGGGCGGTCATCTGGGCGATTGGCATGCCCGCAAGCAACGATGTGAACTCAGCCTCATCCACCACCGGCAGCTCGAACAGCTCAAGCTCGGCGGTGTAGCGCCACAGGTCGACGCCAACCAGCTCAGGCCCCTGGTAAATGTCGGTGAACCTAGCCCGCGTAGGCTTGATGCCAAGCGGGCTCTTGATCGGGCAGAGGAACCAGTCCGCATACCCGATACCCCATTTGCACCAGCCTTCGAACAGCCGGGCCTGTGCGGCGGTAAGCAGCCAGGAAACACTGACCATCGTGGGCACACTGCGAAACCGCCGGCGCTGCATGGCTCGACCGCTGGCCATCGTCGTCCTGACAATAGGGCTGACCGGTGAGAATCCGTAGCCCTCGCGCAACGGCAACGGCAAGCCGTCAGGTATAGAGAGCATCAGCTAGATCCCCTTGGTGGTGCGAAGTTGTCATCGTCGGCGTAAACGCGCACGTCGTAGTTCACAGCCTCAACATCGGTCGTGAAGTCCTTCGGAGCGATCGAGCCAATCAGGATCGGATAGCACCACCTGGTGGTCGTGCCGAACAGCAGGTACGGGGGCTCAATGTCCCAGCTCAGGTCGGGCTCAAAGTCCAACCCAGGCACCGTCAGCCGCGTGTCATCGACTCGGGTGGCCGGCCATGGACCGCTGAGCGTGCCGTCCGGCTTTCGCAAGCCAACAACGTGGGCGGCACCCTCCTCCCAAGTGAGCGGCTCCGAGCTCTCCAACAAGGTCAGGCTGTTGCCCACCTGGAAGTCGATGAGGACAGAGCTCTGGCCATACCCCGGGATGTCGTCAGCAGCAGCGCAGTAGCTCTTGTACCGGCTGTTCATCGCCGATAGCTCGGTGGTGAAGCTGTAGCCGTGGCGCTGGTACTTGTAGCGGCGGCGTTGCCGGATGCCGATCCGCCAGGCCCGATCCCTGTTGATGACCCCTTGCAGCGTGATCTTTTCCGTTTTGGCCCCTGCATCACCGGACAGCCGACACTTGACCGTCTCTTTCTGCCAGGTGCTTTCATCGACGTACTCGACATCGACGCCGTCGTAGTCGTCTGGCCTGACAGTGGTGAACTTGCGCGTCAGGTTGCCGATGATGTTCTGCGGGGTATACATGTGCTCGAACACTGAGCGCGGCTCGTCACGCACGGGGCGAATCAGGCCGCGATCAATGGTCAGCTCGGCAAACCCCGCCATCAGGGCGTTGTTCAGCGCCTCAAGCACGGTTTCCTGGCCAGTCACCGCAAGGTCAAAATAGTCCCCGCGAGCCTTCCAAATGGCATCAAGCCGGTCCAGTTCTGCCAGATCGAGGTCATCGTCCGTGTAGCCAATCGTGCGCG
>NZ_JABMCW010000620.1:0-1515 GCF_013179705.1 Pseudomonas sp. CM25
AGCCGGCATGATCCAGCTCGGCGGCCAGGCGATTTTCCTGTCCCCGCGCGACACCCAGCTGGGCCGGGGCGAGCCGATCAGCGACAGCGCCATCGTGCTGTCGAGCATGCTTGACGTGGTAATGATCCGTACCCACGCCCACAGCACGCTCACCGAGTTCGCCGCCAACTCGCGCGTACCGGTGATCAATGCCCTGTCCGACGAGTCGCACCCATGCCAGCTGCTGGCCGACATGCAGACCTTCCTCGAACAGCGTGGCTCGATCCAGGGCAAGACCGTGGCCTGGATCGGCGATGGCTTCAACATGTGCAACTCGTATATCGAGGCCGCCCGGCAGTTTGGCTTCCAGCTGCGCATCGCCTGCCCGGAAGGTTACGACCCGGACCCGCGCTTCATGGCCATTGGCGGTGACAGCGTGCAAATCGTCCGCGACCCGAAGGAAGCCGTGCGCGATGCCCATCTGGTGACCACGGATGTCTGGACTTCCATGGGCCAGGAGGAGGAAACTGCACGGCGCCTGGCGCATTTCGCGCCTTACCAGGTCACCCGCGAACTGCTCGACCTGGCCGCACCCGACGCCCTGTTCATGCACTGCCTGCCCGCCCACCGTGGCGAGGAAATCAGCCATGACCTGCTCGACGACCCACGTTCGGTCGCCTGGGACCAGGCTGAAAACCGCCTGCATGCACAGAAGGCCCTTCTCGAATTCCTTGTCGAACCGGCTTACCACCACGCATGAGTCAACCCCTACTGCTCAACCTGCGCAACCTGGCCTGCGGCTATGGCGACCAGCGCATCGTCCAGAACCTCAACCTGCACCTGAACGCAGGCGACATTGGTTGCCTGCTGGGCTCATCCGGTTGCGGCAAGACCACCACCTTGCGCGCCATCGCCGGTTTCGAGCCGGTGCATGACGGCGAGATCCAGCTGGCCGGTGAGGTCATTTCCCGGGCGGGTTTCACCCTCTCGCCGGAAAAACGCCGTATCGGCATGGTGTTCCAGGACTACGCGCTGTTCCCGCACCTGACCGTTGCGCAGAACATTGCCTTTGGCATTGCCAAGCACCCACGCCAAGCCGCCGTCATCGACGAGATGCTCGAACTGGTCAAGCTGGGCGGGCTGGGCGGGCGGTACCCGCATGAGCTGTCCGGCGGCCAGCAGCAACGGGTCGCACTGGCCCGGGCGCTGGCGCCCGAGCCGCAGCTGCTACTGCTCGACGAGCCGTTCTCCAACCTTGACGTGGAGCTGCGCCGGCGCCTCAGCCATGAGGTTCGCGACATCCTCAAGAGCCGTGGCACCAGCGCCATCCTGGTCACCCATGACCAGGAAGAAGCCTTCGCCGTCAGCGATCAGGTCGGCGTGTTCAAGGAAGGCCGCCTCGAGCAGTGGGACACGCCCTACAACCTTTATCACGAGCCGCAGACGCCGTTTGTGGCCAGCTTCATCGGCCAGGGCTACTTCATCCGTGGCCAGATGAGCAGCCACGAAGCAGTCAATACCGAGCTGGGTGAATTG
>NZ_JABMCW010000621.1:0-1511 GCF_013179705.1 Pseudomonas sp. CM25
GTCGATGGTCTCGAAGCTGGTCACGCTCAGCACCGGGCCAAAGATTTCCTCGATGAACAGCTTGTTGTCACGGCCAACGTTGTCGACGATGGTCGGCTGAATGAACACGCCCTGTTCCGCTTCGCCACCTTGAACGACGTCAAGCTTGTGCTCGGCCGCGTATTCCAGGTACGACTTGACCTTCTCGAAGTGCGACTTGCTGACCATGGCGCCCAGGCGGTTGTCCGGGTCGAGCGGGTCGCCCAGCTTCCAGTCCTTCAGGTGCTTGCCGATCAGGCTCAGCAGCTCGTCTTTGACGTCCTTGTGGACGATCAGGCGCGACGATGCAGAGCAGTTTTCGCCCATGTTCCAGAACGCACCGGCAGTGACAAAATCGGCCACTTCGTTCAGGTCTTCGCAGTCGTTCATGACCACGGCCGGGTTCTTGCCACCCAGCTCCAGGACGATGCGCTTGAGGTTGGACTCGGCAGCGTACTTCAGGAAAAGGCGGCCGGTATCGGTGGAGCCGGTGAAACTGACCATCGGGATGTGCATGTGGCGGCCAATGGCTTCGCCCACTTCACGGCCACCGCCAGGCACCAGGTTGAACACACCGGCCGGGATGCCAGCCTCATGGGCCAGCTCGGCCACGCGCAGGGCGCTGAGGGTGGTTTCCTTGGCGGGCTTGACCACGATCGAGCAACCGGCGGCCAGCGACGGGGCGATTTTCCAGGCCAGCATCAGCAGCGGGAAGTTCCACGGCAGCACCAGGCCGACCACGCCGATGGCTTCACGCACCACCATGGTCACGGCAGCGTTGCCGGTCGGGGCAGTGGCGTCGTAGATCTTGTCGATCAGCTCGGCGTGCCAGCGAATGGTGTGGATGGTTTCCGGCACGTCGACGTTCTGGCACTCGCTGACCGGCTTGCCGCTGTCCAGCGCTTCCAGCACCGCCAGCTCGTGGGCGTTGTCTTCCAGCAGCTGGGCGAACTTCTGCAGCACGTGCTTGCGGTCGTTCGGCTGCATCTTCGACCAGGTGCCTTCCTCGAACACGCGCTTGGCGGCAGCCACGGCAACGTCGACATCCTGCACGTCACAGGCGGCGACTTCTGCCAGCTGCTTGCCGGTAGCCGGGTTGGTGGTGACGAAGGTGCGGCCCGAAATGGCGTCGCGGAATTCACCGTCGATGAACGCCTGGGTGCGCAGCTGCAGTTCGGCGGCAATGGCCGCGTATTGTTCCTTGCTCAGCAAATCAGCCATGGTCCCGGCTCCTTATTTGATCTGTGCGATGGTGGCCTTGAGTTCGGTGACCACGCGCTTGAGTTCTTGCTTCTCGGCGTCATCCAGGTCGTACAGCGGCTTGCGCACGCCGCCGGTCTTCAGGCCGTTCAGGGCTACACCGTTCTTGATCGCCTGGACAAACTTGCCACCTTCGAGGAAGTCCATCAGCGGCATCATGGCAGCCATGATCTTGCGGCCTTTGGCGAAGTCCTTCTCGATCACGCAGGCCTCGTACAGGGCCACGTGCTCGC
>NZ_JABMCW010000622.1:0-1509 GCF_013179705.1 Pseudomonas sp. CM25
GACATTGGGGATGGTCGACAGGTTGATCACCCGCTTGATGTCCAGGTTCATCGAATAGTCGTACTGCTGAGCCACAGGCTGGCTGGAGACGGGTTTGGCCTCATCGGCAAGGGCGAACGAGGACATACCGACCAATGCAAGAATCAGTAATGGTTTCATGTGGGTCTGCCTTTTGAGCATTCAAGCTGATCGATTGACTTCTGATGCCGTCATTGGCGCGGAGAAGTTGCCATCTACGGTGAAGATGGCACGAAGTACCGATCCCGCTTAGTACTGCAAGGGGGGATGAATCAAATTCTACTCCCGGCCGGCAATAGTTGAACCCTGCAGTCGGATATTCACCCTTGCCAGTTTTGCAACAATCTGCGACAAAATGGTCGCAAATCATCAAGCCAGAGCCTCTCGTCACGTTTCAGGGCAGGAACCATCATTTCAGAGAATATCCACTGTTCGAAACTCACGGACACAGAACGCCGGCTGCTGGACCACTTCTACCGGCAGCACGGCTCGCGCATGCGTGCTGCAAGCGACGCTGAACTGTGGGTGGCCCGGGCCCCGGGCATCATTGCCGGACTGAGCCTTAGCCCGGTGGGCAACGGTTACTGGCTGACCGGCCTGTTCGTCGACCCGCAGCGGCGCAGCCATGGGGTCGCCGGGCAGTTGGTCGAGGCCGCACTGGTACAGGCTGATGGGCCCACCTGGCTGTTCTGCCACCCCGACCTGGCACCGTTCTATCAGCGGCTGGGCTTCGAGCTGGCCGGGCAGTTGCCGGAAGCGCTGGCTGGCCGCCTGCAGCGCTACCAGCACAGCAAACGCCTGGTCGCACTGCAGCGGGGTCAGTCGTCGCTGACGTCGAGCCCGGGGAACAGCACGTCGGTGTAGCCGAACTTGGCAAAGTCCTGGATGCGCGAAGGGTACAGGCGCCCGATCAGATGATCGCACTCGTGCTGCACCACCCGTGCATGGAAGCCGTCGGCAAAGCGGTTGATGGGGTTGCCCTGAGGGTCTATGCCTTCGTAGCAGATGTGCTTGAAGCGTGGCACCACGCCACGCAAGCCAGGCACCGACAGGCAACCTTCCCAGCCGTCCTCGACCTCGGTGGAGGACGGCGTGATTACCGGGTTCAACAGGATGGTCTGCGGTACCGCCTCGGCATCGGGGTAACGCTCGCTGCGCTCGAAGCCGAAAATCACCAGCTGCAGGTCGATACCGATCTGCGGCGCAGCCAGCCCGACGCCGCCGACGTGGCGCATGGTTTCGAACATGTCATCGATCAATTGCAGCAATTCGGCGCTGCCGAGCATGTGCTCGGGCACAGGCGGGGCGATGCGCAGCAGGCGCTCATCGCCCATCTTGAGAATTTCACGAATCATCGGGGGTTCGGCTCGGCGGTTTGCGGTTCGCTGGGTTTCGGGTGCTCGTGGCCCAGTACCGTCAGGGTTTCCTCGGCTTTTGCACCGCTGAAATCCTTCTCGCCAGGGTTCTTGCCCTCGGCGGACATGTGCTCGA
>NZ_JABMCW010000623.1:0-1509 GCF_013179705.1 Pseudomonas sp. CM25
ACTGGTACTGGCGCTGGAACGTGGCCGCTCCCTGGCCAAGGCCGCCGAGCTGCTGAAAGTCGACGTTTCGACCGTATTCCGCTCGATTCGCCGACTCGAGTCGGCACTCGGCACCGCGCTGTTCGTCAAGAGCCGCAAGGGCTACCTGCCGACCGACACTGCCCAGGCCCTGGCCGAGCAGGCCGAGCGCGCCGAACAGGCGCTGGAGGCGGCGCGTATCGCCATGACCAGTGGCGAGCAGGTGGTCAGCGGCACGGTGCGCCTGACCTGCACCGAGGCCGTCATGCACAGCCTGCTACTGCCGGCGCTGGCCGAGTTCATGCCCAACTACCCCGCCTTGTCGCTGGAGATGGGCACCTCCAACACCTTCGCCAACCTCAGCCGGCGCGATGCCGACATTGCCCTGCGCCTGACCAACACGCCGCCGGAGCACCTGGTGGGCCGCAACCTTGGCTCCACCTCCTATGTCATCTGCGGCCAGCCCCAATGGCGCGAGCGCCTGGACGAGGCGCCTGCCAGCGTGCCCTGGATCGCCCCCGACGACTCGATGCAGGATCATCCCACGGTGGTCTGGCGCAACCAGCAGCACCCAGGGCTGAGCCCGCGCTACCAGTGCAGTGGCATGTCGACCATAGCCCAGCTGGTCAGCACCGGGCTGGGCGTGGCGGCGCTGCCGGACTACATGGTGCATGCGCTGCCAGGGGTGGATGCGCTGAGCGGGCCGCTGCCGGGCTGCGATACCCAGCTGTGGCTGCTTACCCGCCCGGATTGTCGGGCATTGCGCTCGGTGCAGACTTTGTTCGAAGAGCTGACCCCGCGGTTGCGCGGTGCGATGCTCTGAGGTTATCGTCGGGCTCATGCATCGAGGGTGTCTGTTGCGGCCCTTTCGCGGGTAAACCCGCTCCCACAGGGTGCGCCGGCAGGCCCGAGGATAAAGCGGCCCGACAAAACAGCGCTTCCCTATTGGCTGGTGAATTTTTATACTATCGAGTCCGCCTGCCCATTATCGGGCTGCACGCCCACCGCATTTGCTACTGAGGAAGACCATGGCCCGCGTAACTGTTGAAGACTGCCTGGAACACGTGGATAACCGCTTCGAGCTGGTCATGCTCTCGACCAAGCGCGCTCGCCAGCTGGCGACCGGCGGCAAAGAGCCACGCGTAGCATGGGAAAACGACAAGCCAACCGTTGTTGCCCTGCGTGAAATTGCCGAAGGCATCGTCACCAACGAGTTCATCGCCGCTGAAGAGATCGTCACCGAGGATCCGGTGTTCGCCGCGTTCGAGGACGAGAACAACGAGGCTGTCTGATTGATGCCAGGTCGACGTCGCACGGCGCAAGGCCCTCTTCCTCGGCAGGAGGTTATCCCATGCCGGGTATAGAAGCCTTGGCCGAACGGCTGTCGACCTATCTGGGCCCTGAACAGGTCAACCTGGTCCGGCGTGCCTATTTCTACGCCGAACAGGCCCACGATGGGCAGCGCCGCCGCAGCGGCGAGCCCTATGTGAC
>NZ_JABMCW010000624.1:0-1492 GCF_013179705.1 Pseudomonas sp. CM25
CGGGTTCAGCTTTGGCTCGGACCGCTACTACGACGAGGAAGGCCCGGCCCATGCGGCGAAGGTGTCGGCTTTCTGGATCGATGTGCACCCGGTCACCAACGCGCAGTTCGCCCGCTTCGTGGCCGCCACCGGCTACCTCACCCATGCCGAACGGGGCATCAGCACCGAGGACGACCCCACCCTCCCCGAGCACCTGCGGGTGCCCGGGGCAATGGTGTTCCAGCAAGGCCCGGATGTACCCAGCCCTGGCTGGCAGTTCGTGGCCGGGGCAAATTGGCGCCACCCGCTGGGCCCGGACAGCAGCGTGATAGCGCAGGACAACCACCCGGTGGTGCAGGTGGCGCTGGAGGATGCGCAGGCCTATGCCCGCTGGGCCGGGCGCAAGCTGCCCACCGAGGCCCAACTGGAATACGCCATGCGCGGCGGCCTGCAGGATGCCGACTTCAGCTGGGGCACGACGGAACTGCCCAAGGGCAAGCTCATGGCCAATACCTGGCAGGGCCAGTTCCCATACCACAACGCGGCTGCCGATGGCTTTACCGGCACCTCGCCGGTAGGCTGCTTCCCGGCCAACCGCTTTGGTTTGTTCGATGCCGGCGGCAATGTCTGGGAGCTGACCCGCACCGGTTACCGGCCCGGCCATGCCGCGCAAGACAACGCCAAAGCGGATCCGCCCGGCCCCAGCCTGGCGCAAAGCCTGGACCCTGCCGAACCGGGCGTGAAGGTGGCGGTGATCAAGGGTGGCTCGCACCTGTGCTCGGCGGACCGCTGCATGCGCTACCGGCCGTCGGCGCGGCAGCCACAGCCGGTGTTCATCGCCACTTCACACGTGGGCTTCAGGACGGTTCGCTGATGTACGGCAAAGGTGCTGCGGCCGCCTCGACGGCCGCCACCTGCCGGTCGAAATCGGGTAGCAGGTAGTTGAAGAAGAACCCCACGCTTTGCTGCTTTTCCAGCCGCTGCGGCGCATCCAGCGGCAGTGCCTGGATGCAGCGCGCGGTGCGCGCCCAGGCGTAGGCTTGCAAGGCGGTGGCGCACAATTGCAGGAAGCCGCCCGCGGCACGGTATGCATACTCGGGGTCGTCTGACGCGGCACGCATGACCTTGGCAAGCACGTCCTCCAGCGTGTCGCACACCCTGCGCAGCGCATCGCCCTCCTCGCGCAGTGCCTCCAGAAGCAGCGCGAAGCCTTCGCCACCATCGCCCAGCACCTTGCGCAGCAACAGGTCATTGGCCTGCACTTCGTTGGTGCCTTCGTAGATCATGGCGATGCGGCTGTCGCGCAGGGTCTGTTCGATGCCGAACTCGCCTGTGTAGCCATACCCGCCAAACACCTGCAGGGCCTTGCTGGCCAGGCTGAAACCGTAGTCGGTGAAGGCCGCCTTGACGATCGGCGTCAGCAGGGCCGCCAGCTTAGACGCCTTGGTCCGCTGTGCCGGGTCGGCTGCTGCGGCGGCCACATCCAGCCAGTGCGCCGTCCAGTAGCCCAGCG
>NZ_JABMCW010000625.1:0-1487 GCF_013179705.1 Pseudomonas sp. CM25
CGGTGTATCGAAGCTGCTGGTCACCCGCGCCCTGGCGCAGCTGGCGGGCCTGGATGCCAAGCGGGTGGCCCAGCGCCTGGTCGGGTATACCGACATCAGCCACCGCCCCACTGCGGCCAGCTACCAGCAACTGGTCGCCCCGGAGTCTGCCGATGAACATCGTCAGCGTGGCGGCCAGCCGTACCCGTTTTTCCTCGCCCACCCGCTGCAAGCGCCAATCGAGCAGTTCGATGCACTGCTCGGCCCGCCAGGCGACTGGCAGATCGAGTGGAAGTGGGACGGCATTCGCGCCCAGGTGGTCAAGCGCGAGGGCCAGCTCTGGGTGTGGTCGCGCGGCGAAGAGCTGGTCACCGACCGCTTCCCCGAATTGCACAGCCTGGCGCAGACGTTGCCTGATGGCGTGGTGCTCGACGGCGAGATTCTGGTATGGAAGCCGGGCGCTACCGCTGCTGACCTGGCTGTACAGCCGTTTGCCCTGTTGCAACAACGTATCGGGCGCAAGACGCTGGGCAAGAAGCTGCTGGGGGATGCGCCTGTAGTGCTGCAGGCCTACGACCTGCTGGAGTGGCAAGGCGAAGACTGGCGCAGCCGGCCACAGTACCAACGCCGCCGTCAGCTGGAGCTGTTGCTGGAGCACTATCCGTTGGCCCCGGTGCTGCTATCACCCCTGCTCGAAGGCCCGGACTGGGCCGACCTCGCCCGCCAGCGCGAGCGGTCCCGCAGCCTGGGTGTCGAGGGCTTCATGCTCAAGCAACGCGAGGCCCTGTATGGCGTGGGGCGCACCAAGGATATGGGCACCTGGTGGAAATGGAAAATCGACCCGTTCAGCGTCGATGCCGTGCTGATCTATGCCCAGCGCGGCCATGGCCGGCGGGCAAGCCTTTACAGCGACTACACGTTTGCCGTGTGGGACGCTCCGGCTGGCACCCCGGGGCGAGCGCTGGTGCCTTTTGCCAAGGCCTACTCCGGGCTTACCGATGAAGAGATGCGCAAGGTCGACGCCATCATCCGCAAGACCACCGTGGAAACCTTCGGCCCGGTACGCAGCGTAACGCCAACACTGGTGTTCGAACTGGGTTTCGAAGGCATAGCCCTGTCCAGGCGCCACAAGAGCGGCATCGCCGTGCGCTTCCCACGCATGTTGCGCTGGCGGCTGGACAAACCGGTGGATGAGGCCGATGACCTGGCGACCTTGCAGGCGCTGCTGGCCTGAGACAAATGTGCGACCTGCAGGCTTCAAGCAGATACCGGAAGAGGCGCAGCAGCAGAATTTATGCTTCTATCTTTGTGCCGACCCGTGTCGCAGACCGTTTTCGCCACGTAGCCAGGACTACCATGCACCATTCGACCCACGACCTGCTCTCACCCGTTCCGGGCATTACCCGCCAATTGCACAGTTTCCACTTCGGCCCCCGCGGGGGCGGCAAGGTCTATATCCAGGCCTCGCTGCATGCCGACGAGCTGCCCGGCATGTTGGTGGCCTGGCA
>NZ_JABMCW010000626.1:0-1466 GCF_013179705.1 Pseudomonas sp. CM25
GGCCCCTTGTTTTGCGAACCATTCAGCGGGCCGGTCCGATTATTTTGGTTGTCCATGCTTGTACATACAAGTAAAGGTGTGTTTGTATATCAACCACGACACACCTGCCCGCGAACGACCGCAGAGGACCTTTCCCGTGACCGACAACAACAAATACCGTGACGTTGAAATCCGTGCCCCACGTGGCAACAAGCTGACCGCCAAAAGCTGGCTGACTGAAGCGCCACTGCGCATGCTGATGAACAACCTCGACCCGCAGGTCGCGGAAAACCCCAAGGAACTGGTGGTATACGGCGGTATCGGCCGCGCCGCGCGCAACTGGGCGTGCTACGACAAGATCGTCGAAACCCTGACCCGCCTGGAAGACGACGAAACCCTGCTGGTGCAATCCGGCAAGCCGGTCGGCGTGTTCAAGACCCACAGCAACGCCCCGCGCGTACTGATCGCCAACTCCAACCTGGTGCCGCACTGGGCCAACTGGGAACACTTCAACGAACTGGACGCCAAGGGCCTGGCCATGTACGGCCAGATGACCGCCGGCAGCTGGATCTACATCGGCAGCCAGGGCATCGTCCAGGGTACCTATGAAACCTTCGTCGAAGCCGGCCGCCAGCACTACGGTGGCAGCCTGAAAGGCAAGTGGGTGCTCACCGCCGGCCTTGGCGGCATGGGTGGCGCCCAGCCACTGGCCGCCACCCTGGCTGGCGCCTGCTCGCTGAACATCGAGTGCCAGCAGAGCCGCATCGACTTCCGCCTGGAAACCCGCTATGTCGACGAGCAGGCTACCGACCTTGACGACGCCCTGGCGCGCATCGGCAAATACACCGCCGAAGGCAAGGCCATCTCCATCGCCCTGCACGGTAACGCCGCCGAAATCCTGCCAGAGCTGGTCAAGCGTGGCGTGCGCCCGGACATGGTCACCGACCAGACCAGCGCCCACGATCCGCTGAACGGCTACCTGCCCGCCGGCTGGACCTGGGAACAGTACCGCGACCGCGCACAGACCGAGCCTGCAGCAGTGGTGAAGGCCGCCAAGCAGTCGATGGCGGTGCACGTACAGGCCATGCTGGACTTCCAGAAGCAAGGCATCCCGACCTTCGACTACGGCAACAACATCCGCCAGATGGCCAAGGAAGAAGGCGTGGCCAATGCCTTCGACTTCCCGGGTTTCGTGCCCGCCTATATCCGCCCGCTGTTCTGCCGTGGCATCGGCCCGTTCCGCTGGGCGGCGCTGTCGGGTGAAGCCGAGGACATCTACAAGACCGACGCCAAGGTCAAGGAGCTGATCCCCGACGACGCCCACCTGCACCGCTGGCTGGACATGGCCCGCGAGCGCATCAGCTTCCAGGGCCTGCCGGCGCGTATCTGCTGGGTTGGCCTGGGCCTGCGCGCCAAGCTG
Source organism: Pseudomonas sp. CM25 (assembly GCF_013179705.1). NCBI lineage: Bacteria > Pseudomonadati > Pseudomonadota > Gammaproteobacteria > Pseudomonadales > Pseudomonadaceae > Pseudomonas > Pseudomonas sp. CM25. The sequence continues at coordinate 1,400 of NZ_JABMCW010000626.1, forward strand.
GGCCTGGCGTTCAACGAAATGGTGCGCAGCGGCGAACTGTCGGCGCCGGTAGTGATCGGTCGCGACC
>NZ_JABMCW010000627.1:0-1459 GCF_013179705.1 Pseudomonas sp. CM25
CAGGCCGAACTGCGAGTCGTTGGCCATCGCCAGGGCTTCTTCCTCGGTCTTGAAGCGGATCACCGCTGCCACCGGGCCGAATACTTCTTCCTGCATGATGGTCATCGAGTTGCTGTCGCACTCGAACAGCGTCGGCTCGTAGAACCAGCCTTCACCCTCGACCTCGGCACGCTTGCCGCCCATGTGCAGCTTGGCGCCTTCGGCCTTGGCCGCAGCGACCAGGCCTTCGACCACGGCCAACTGCTGCGCGGTGGCCATCGGACCCATTTCGCTGGCGTCGTCCTGCGGGTTGCCGATGCGGATGCGCTTGGCGCGGGCGATCAAACGCTCGACGAACTCGTCGAAGATCTCGTCCTGCACCAGCAGCCGCGAGCCGGCCACGCAGCTTTGCCCGGAAGCGGCATAGATACCGGCCACTGCGCCGTTGATGGCGCTGTCCAGGTCGGCGTCGGCGAAGATGATGTTCGGCGACTTGCCACCCAGCTCCAGCGACAGCTTGGCGAAGTTCTCGGCGCTGCTGCGCACCACGTGGCGGGCAGTGGCGGCGCCGCCGGTGAAGGCGATCTTGCGCACCAGCGGGTGGCGGGTAAGGGCTGCCCCGGTGCTTGGGCCGTAGCCGGTGACCACGTTGACCACACCCGGCGGGAAGCCGGCTTCGAGGGCCAGGCGGGCCAGCTCGAGGATGGTTGCCGAGGCGTGCTCGGACGGTTTCAGCACGATGGTGTTGCCCGCAGCCAGGGCCGGGGCCAGCTTGATCGCGGTGAGGTACAGCGGGCTGTTCCACGGAATGATGCCGGCGACCACGCCAATCGGCTCGTGCACGGTGTAGGCAAACAGGTCGGGCTTGTCCAGCGGCAAGGTGCCACCTTCGAGCTTGTCGGCCAGGCCTGCGGTGTAGTGGAAGAATTCGGGCAGGTAGCCGACCTGGCCGCGGGTTTCGCGGATCAGCTTGCCGTTGTCACGGCTTTCCAGCTGGGCCAGGTGCTCCTTGTTTTCGGTAATCAGATCACCCAGGCGCCGTAGCAGCTTGCCACGCGCGGTGGCGGTAATGCTGCGCCATGCCTTGCTGTCAAAGGCACGCTGGGCGGCCTGCACGGCCAGTTCGACATCGGCTTCGTCGGCGTCGGGCAGTTGCGCCCAGGCCTGGGCGGTGGCCGGGTTGAGGCTGTCGAAGGTCTTGCCGCTTTGCGCATCGCGCCATTGGCCGTCGATGCACATCTGGAAACGAACGAGGGTCATGCAACTATCCCCTTGGCGGATTCGGTAAGGGTGCGGGCTTGGGCGAGGAAGTCCAGCAGCATCTTGTTGACTTCACGCGGTGCTTCCACCGGCATCATATGCCGTTGCTCGGCCAGCACCACGCTGTGTGCGCCAGGGATGCTGGCGGCAAGCTGGCGGGTCATGGCCGGGGTGGAGCCCGAGTCGAGTTCGCCGGTGGCGATCAGCGTGGGCACCTGGA
>NZ_JABMCW010000628.1:0-1452 GCF_013179705.1 Pseudomonas sp. CM25
ACCGATTCCGACTTGCGCATGCCAGTGCCGTACAACAAGGCAATGATCGCTGCGTCGCGCACCCCCTGCGGCCGCGGGTCCGCCGCACACACGTCCATCAGTTCGCGGATCAGGCTGCGGCGCAGGTTGCGCCCTGGCGGCAGGCGGCTGCCGGTGGCCGGCTTGACCTCGCGAATGCGCAACAACTGCTCATGGTCGATCAGGCCCTGGCGCCAGGCTTCGTTCATCACCCCGCGAATGGCGTTGACGTATAGCGACGAACTGTTGGGCGCATAGCCGTCGGTGCGCAGGGCCGCCACCAGGGCGATCACATGGCCGGGCTCCAGCCGATGCCAGGGCACCTCGACGAGGTTGCAGTCGACAAAGCCCAGCCGGTCGGCGGCGTCCTGAAGAATGTAGCGCATGGTTTGCTGGCTGGATGGGGCCAGACGGGCCATGTACTGCAGCAGCGGGTTTTTCGAGAGGTCGGACAAAACGTGAATCCTGTAGCGGTGCGTCGGGCCGCCAGCGCAACGGCCAAACTCTGAAGCAAGTCATAACGACAGACGAGCGAGTCTCGATGACCGTACTGCACGTCATGCGGACTCAAAGAAGTGCCATCACCTTGATATGCAAGGCGTTTGAAACTGGCACGGGTCGTGATCTTACCCCAATTGCAGCCCTGAACGAACCAAGGCCCGCCCACCGGATCAGCCTATCGCTGCCGGCCACCAGCCCGGGAACATCTGCTGTACCCTCGGTTCGGCAAAGCGCTCATCGATCAGCACCAGCACACCACGATCCTGATCGCCCCGAATGACCCGACCGGCCGCCTGGATCACCTTGCGCACGCCGGGGTACAGATAGGCGTAATCGAAGCCCGCACCAAACTGGCGCCCCAGCCGCTGCTTGAACTGCTCATTGACCGGGTTGACCTGGGGCAGCCCGAGCGTGGCAACGAATGCACCGATCAGCCGCGTCCCCGGCAAATCCACGCCTTCGCCAAAAGCACCGCCCAATACGGCGAAGCCGATGCCCTGGCCATCGGTGACGAACCGATCCAGAAACGTCTGGCGCGCTGCTTCATCCATGCCCGGTTGCTGCGCCCATATGGGAATCTGCACATGCTGCTCGGCCAGCAACCCGGCTACCTGCTGCAGGTATTCAAAGCTGCTGAAGAATGCCAGATAGTTGCCCGGCATCTGTTCATACTGGCGGGCAATCAGCTCGACAATGGGTGCCAGTGAGGCCTGGCGCTGCTGGTAGCGGGTGGAGACCTGGCTGGCAATGCGTACTTCCAGCTGCTCGGGTCGAAATGGCGCCGCCACCTCCAGCCACGCGGTGTCGGCCGGCATGCCCAGCAGGTCGCTGTAGAAGTGCCGCGGACTCAGCGTGGCAGAAAACAGCGTCACACTGCGTGCCGCTTGCATGCGCGGGGCCAGCAGGCGTGCCGGGGTGACGTTGCGCAGGCAC
>NZ_JABMCW010000629.1:0-1447 GCF_013179705.1 Pseudomonas sp. CM25
GCTCCAGGTTCTCGAACGCTGCACCGGTGGCATCGACAGCCGACTTGATGCCCAGGCTGATTTCGCCGGCATCCTGGTAAACGTCGTCACCCTGGGCTTCGTGAGCGTACGGCTCGCTCGAAGTCTGGCCAGCCTTGATGGTCACAACCGCGTTGTTGCTGAGGGTCACGGTCAGGTCATGCGCCAGCACCGTGTTGATGTGCACGGTGAAGGTCGGTTTGACGTTTTCAGCGACAGACACCTGGTCTGCAGTGATGGTGACCTTGACGATGTCGCCTTCGTTGCCTGGGGTACCTGGCTCGTCGGTAACGGTGGTGCTGACCTCGGTCTTGTCCAGGGTCAGGTTCTCGAACTTCCACGCATCCGCGCCGCTGACCGCTTCGATGGCGTTGACCACCGGTTCATTAGCGCCCACATACACGTTGTCTGGAGCAGTAACGGTGATTGAGCCGGTAGTGCTGTTGGCCGGCACGACAACCGTGGTGCCATCAGTCAGCTTGAAGAACAGCTCCGAATGGTTGTTGATCGGCAGACCATCTTTGTTGGTCAGCGTGATGGTGTAGGTGATCTCGCCGCCTTCGGTGACCGAAGCCGTAGCAGTCAGCTTGGCCACCACCTCGTCGGTGGTATCAGTCACCTGAACCGAAGCGTCACCGCCCAGCTCCAGGTTCTCGAACGCTGCACCGGTGGCATCGACAGCCGATTTGATGCCCAGGCTGATTTCGCCGGCATCCTGGTAAACGTCGTCACCCTGGGCTTCGTGAGCGTATGGCTCGCTCGAAGTCTGACCAGCCTTGATGGTCACGACCGCGTTGTTGCTCAGGGTCACGGTCAGGTCATGCGCCAGCACCGTGTTGATGTGCACGGTGAAGGTCGGTTTGACGTTTTCAGCGACAGACACCTGGTCTGCAGTGATGGTGACCTTGACGATGTCGCCTTCGTTGCCTGGGGTACCTGGCTCGTCGGTAACGGTGGTGCTGACCTCGGTCTTGTCCAGGGTCAGGTTCTCGAACTTCCAGGCATCTGCGCCGCTGACCGCTTCGATGGCATTGACCACCGGCTCGTTAGCGCCAACGTAGACGTTGTCCGGTGCGACTGCAGTTGCCGAACCTGTGGTGCTGTTGGCCGGTACAACAACCGTGGTGCCATCAGTCAGCTTGAAGAACAGCTCCGAATGGTTGTTGATCGGCAGACCATCTTTGTTGGTCAGCGTGATGGTGTAGGTGATCTCGCCGCCTTCGGTCACCGAGGCGGTAGCGGTCAACTTGGCGACAACTTCGTCGATGGTGTCAGTAACTTTTACCGAGGCAGGGTTGCCCAGCTCCAGGTTCTCGAACGCTGCACCGGTGGCATCGACAGCCGACTTGATGCCCAGGCTGATTTCGCCGGCATCCTGGTAAACGTCGTCACCCTGGGCTTCGTGAGCGTACGGCTCGCTCGAAGTCTG
>NZ_JABMCW010000063.1:0-21593 GCF_013179705.1 Pseudomonas sp. CM25
ATTGCCGACTGATGGGTTTGCCTGTGCTGGCCTCTTCGCGGGTGAACCGGATTGCCGCGAAGAGGCCAGCACAGGCTCAGCGCAACATGCTCCGCGCCTCCAGCAGCTCATCCACCTCCAGTTCGGTGCCGAACGGCAACCCCAGGTGGCGGTACGCCGGCAGCGCTGCCAGCGGCCGGTTGCGGCCGCGCTGGCTGATGCAGCGGGCGATCTGCACGATGTCGATGTAATCGACCTTGTCGGTCTGCCGGTCCAGGTCCTGGATCTGGCTTGGCAGGCTCACCAACTGCTCGGGAAACTCCCACGCCTTGAGGATCTTGTCGCCCAGCACCGGCTGAATCTGCTCGATCACATAGTGCAGGCACACCGGGTCCGACAACAGTTCGTTGTGCTCTTCGGCATAGATCAGCACCGGCAGGGCGCCAATCTGGTTGACCAGCCCGCCAAGGGTGGCCTGGTCGGGTTTGAGCTGGGTGAAGCGACGGCAGACTTCATAGCTGATACCGGCAACTTCCAGGCTGTTTGCCCAGATATCGCGCAGTTTATGCTCAACCGCCGGCGCCCGTGCGTGGAAAATCTGTTCGATTACCAGGCCGATGGCCAGGTTGCAGCTGTAATTGATCCCCAGCCGCGTGATAGCGGTATGCAGGTCGGTGACCTCGACCGCGGCGCGCAGCAATGGGCTGTTGACTACCTTGATCAGGCGCGCTGAAAGGGCCGCATCGCGACCGATTACCTTGCTCAGGGCCGCTACGCTGATCTCGCTGTCTTCCGCTGCCTCGCGGATGCTCAAGGCAACCTCGGGCAGTGTCGGCAGGACCAGGTCATCCTTTTCGATGGCATCAAGCAATTGTGCTTGAACCATCTCGGCCAGCTTGTTCATGGGCTTGTCTACCGCAGTGGTGGTGCGGCCCCGCCGCAGGGGCGGGGCAGGCTGGTCAGCGCAGGATTTCCTGGTCGCGGTCCAGTTCGTAGGGCAGGGTCAGCACCTGCAGGCGCGGGCCTTCCAGGCTGCCCAGGTGAAGATTGTCGTCGGCCACCGCATCGGCGCTGAGCACCGCGAGCAGTTCGCAGCCCGCGCCATTATTGGCAGCCAGCACCACCTCACCGACCGACGAGCCATGGGTAGGCGAGAATATCTCGGCACCCGGGGCGGGGGCAGCCTGCTGGTCCAGTGCCAGGCGGTACTGGCGGCGTTTGAGCTTGCCCAGGTACTGCATGCGCGCGACGATTTCCTGGCCGGTGTAGCAGCCCTTCTTGAAGCTGACACCGTCAACTGCCTGCAGGTTGATCATCTGCGGGATGAACAGCTCGCGGGTTGGCCCCATGACCTGGCCGATACCGGCGCGGATCTGCCCCAGCAACCAGTCGTCGAGGGTGCCTTCGGGAAGGGCGCCGGCCAGTGCCTGGCGCACTCTGGCGGCGCTGTCTGCAGGTACCCACAGTTCCACGCGGCCCGCCGACACTGCGATGGCGATCAGGCCGTCATGGCGCGCGGTGCTGCCGGCGTCTGCGGGCACATCGAGCCCCAGCGACTGCAGTGCAGTGTCGCCACCCTGCAGGCCGAAGCGTGCCCAGGCGGCACTTTCATCGGTCAGCGTGGCCTTGGAGAACACGGCGTACTTTTTCAGGTCAGCCAATTGCGCGTCTAGCAGCTCGCTGGCCATGGCCAGCAGGTAGCCGTTGCCTTCTGGCAGGATGCGGAAGCTTGACTGCATGCGCCCCTTGACCATGCAGCGGGCGCCGAGGCTGGCGTATTCAGGGCTGAGATAGTTGATGTTGCAGGTCAGCTGGCCTTGCAGGAACTTGCCTGCATCGGAGCCGCGGACGGCGAGGATGCCCTCGTGGGACAGGGGGCAGAAGAAAGCGGAATCGGCCATGGGTCATCGCGGTGGCTAAAGACTGGCGGCCATCATAGAACGCCGGTAACAAAATAGGTAGGTGACTAGACCAACGCCCGGTGCCGCTTCGCTCGCCTGGCTGTATACTGGCCGGCCATTCGAGGAGGGCCCCATGGTCGAACAAACTGAACTCAACCGGCTTTTCTGGCACAGCCGCCGCGGCATGCTGGAGCTGGACGTGCTGCTGGTGCCTTTCACCCAGGAAGTGTACGCCACCCTCAACGAGACTGACCGCGAGCTGTATGTGCGCCTGTTGAGCTGTGAGGATCAGGACATGTTCGGCTGGTTCATGGAGCGTACCGAGTCCGAAGACCCGGAGCTGCAGCGCATGGTCCGCATCATTCTGGACCGTGTCCAGCCCAAGTGAGTGCTTCGAGTGCCGCTGGCAGGGCTCGCGCCTGCTGCTGGCGGCCTACCTGACCTGTCAGGTGCTGGCATGGCTTGCCGTGTGTGCGAGCCCGCTGCCTGGGTGGCTGGCCGTTTCTGTGCTCGCCGCCTGCATTGCCCACGCTGGCTGCGCCATTCCCCGACGAATTCTGTTGACCCATGAACATGCCGTTGTCGGCCTGCGCCGTGATATGCGCGGCTGGCAGGTGTTCAGCCGCGCGCGTGGCTGGCAGCCGGTGCGGTTGTGTCGCGACAGCGTGGCGGTACCGGGGTTGGTGGTGTTGCGTTTTGTGCGGCCCGGGCGGTGTGTGGGGGAGAGCCAGTGTGTGCTGCGCGATGCGCTGAGGCCGGATGAGCATCGGCGATTGCGGGTGCGGTTGAAGTTCAGTCGGCGACGTTGGGCTGATGTGGGGGCGGGTCAGGGCTGACAGGTGTTCACCATGGCATTTTCGGCGCCTGTGAAATCGAGCGCCGCCCGCGCGGCACTCGATTTCACAGGCGCTGGAGATGGCAAGGCGGGCAACTGCCGGTCTCAACCCGCACGCTAGCCCAGCCCCCCTCTCACAAAGGACTCAGCACCGTATCCCTCGCCTCATCCAGCATTCCCGGGTAATCCAGGGTGTAATGCAACCCCCGGCTTTCCTTGCGCTGCATCGCCGACAAAATCATCAGCTCGGCCACCTGCGCCAGATTACGCAGCTCGATCAGGTCCCGGCTGACCTTGTAATTGCTGTAGAACTCGTCGATTTCGTCCAGCAGCAGGCGAATGCGGTGCTGGGCCCGCTGCAGGCGCTTGCTGGTGCGCACGATGCCGACATAGTCCCACATGAATCGCCGCAATTCGTCCCAGTTGTGCGCAATGATCACGTCTTCGTCCGAATCTGTAACCTGGCTGGCGTCCCACCCAGGCAAGGCCTGGGGCATCGCCACTTGCTCCAGGTTCGCCTGGATGTCCGCAGCCGCCGCGCGGCCATACACGAAGCATTCCAGCAACGAGTTGCTGGCCATGCGGTTGGCGCCGTGCAGGCCGGTAAAGCTGGTCTCGCCGATGGCGTACAGGCCTGGTACGTCGGTATGCCCGCGGTCATCGACCATAACCCCGCCACAGGTGTAGTGCGCGGCTGGCACCACCGGGATCGGCTGGCGGGTGATGTCGATGCCAAAGCCCAGGCAGCGTTCGTACACGGTTGGGAAGTGGCTCTTGATGAAGTCGGCGGGCTTGTGGGTGATGTCCAGGTACACGCAGTCCACGCCCAGGCGCTTCATCTCGTGGTCGATGGCACGCGCCACGATGTCGCGCGGGGCCAGTTCTTCACGCGGATCGAAACGTGGCATGAAGCGCTCGCCATTGGGCAGGCGCAGCAGGGCACCCTCGCCGCGCAGGGCTTCGGTAACCAGGAAGCTCTTGGCTTGCGGGTGGTACAGGCACGTCGGGTGGAACTGGTTGAATTCCAGGTTCGCCACCCGGCACCCCGCGCGCCAGGCCATGGCAATGCCGTCGCCGCAGGCGCCATCGGGGTTGCTGGTGTACAGGTAGACTTTGGCCGCACCGCCCGTGGCCAGTACCGTGAAGCGTGCGCCGAAGGTATCTACCTCACCGGTATTGCGGTCGAGCACATAGGCGCCCAGGCAGCGCTCGCCGGGCAGGCCCAGGCGGCGCTCGGTGATCAGGTCGACCGCCACACGCTGCTCCAGCAACTGGATATTCGGGCGCAGGCGGGCCTGGGCCAGCAGCGTGGTGAAAATTGCTGCACCGGTGGCGTCGGCAGCGTGAATGATGCGCCGGTGGCTATGGCCGCCTTCGCGGGTCAGGTGGAACTCGAAGCCGCCGTCGTCGACGCTGTTGTGCTCGTCGCGGGTAAAGGGCACGCCTTGCTCGATCAGCCACTGGATGGCCTCGCGGCTGTGCTCGACGGTAAAACGTACCGCATCTTCATGGCACAGGCCGCCGCCAGCATTGAGGGTATCCTCGACATGCGACTGTACGGTATCGGTATTGTCCAGCACCGCTGCAACACCGCCCTGGGCCCAGAAGGTCGAGCCGTTGGCCAGGTCGCCCTTGCTGAGCACGGCGACGCGCAGGTGGCTGGGGAGGTTCAGTGCCAGGCTGAGACCGGCGGCACCGCTGCCGATCACCAGGACATCATGTTGGAATTGTTGGCTCATGTCGGGACACTAGTAATCTTCGGGAGGGGCACGGCACAATAGTCACGCGCCGATGGCAATGTGAAACTATCGTTAAACTTGGCCGGGTAGCCTTTATAGCAGCCCCGGGTGGCCAATTTCCATGCCGCCCGCCAGTTCGCGACAACCTTTGCGGGAACTTTCCGGTATGCCCGGAAATCCTATGAAGGCTGCCCGCACGCCACAGTTTGCCGCGGCGACGCAGGGTGGCAGGCCTTTTCCGGGCTGTACCTGCGTATTCGAAACCTGATTATCGACGTAGCCGGCCGTGCCCGCGCCGCGTCTTCCGTGCAAGCCGACCAAGGGCTGCAGGAAACTTGCTTGGAGGGGAGAACTTTTGCGCAAAGCCCGAGTCTATGGTTGCAAGCCTGAACGATGGCTGATGCAGCGCTCCTTCGAGTTCACCGAGGAGTGTTCATGCTAACCCAGGAAGAGGATCAGCAGCTTGTCGAGCGCGTGCAGCGCGGTGACAGGCGAGCGTTCGATCTGTTGGTGCTGAAGTATCAGCACAAGATTCTCGGGTTGATCGTGCGGTTCGTTCACGATACCCACGAGGCCCAGGATGTAGCACAGGAAGCCTTCATCAAGGCCTACCGTGCGCTTGGCAACTTCCGCGGCGACAGTGCGTTTTATACGTGGCTGTACCGCATCGCCATCAACACGGCGAAGAACTACCTGGTGTCCCGTGGAAGACGGCCGCCAGACAGCGATGTGAGCTCCGAGGATGCGGAGTTTTATGACGGCGATCATGGTCTCAAGGATCTCGAGTCCCCAGAGCGCTCGTTGTTGCGGGATGAAATCGAAGGCACTGTCCATCGCACCATCCAGCAACTGCCTGAAGACCTGCGCACGGCGTTGACCCTGCGCGAGTTCGACGGACTGAGTTACGAAGACATTGCGAGTGTCATGCAATGTCCGGTGGGTACCGTGCGCTCTCGAATCTTCCGCGCTCGGGAGGCCATAGATAAAGCCCTGCAGCCGTTGTTGCAGGAAACCTGAGACAGCGGCGACAGCCAAGAGAGGAACCGCCATGAGTCGTGAAGCTTTGCAGGAATCGCTGTCCGCGGTGATGGATAACGAAGCGGACGAACTGGAACTGCGTCGGGTGCTGAGCGCCGTCGACAATGCCGAAACCCGTGCCACCTGGTCGCGTTACCAGGTTGCCCGTGCAGCCATGCACAAGGAGCTGCTGCTGCCGAACCTGGATATCGCCTCGGCGGTGTCTGCGGCGCTGGCTGACGAAGCCGTGCCGGCCAAGGTCAACAAAGGCCCGTGGCGCAGCATTGGCCGCCTGGCGGTTGCTGCCTCGGTCACCGTGGCCGTGCTGGCCGGTGTACGTATGTACAACCAGGACGAAATCACCGGCGCCGAGCTGGCTGCCCAGCAACCTGCCCAGCAGGGTCTGAGCGTGCCGCAAGCCCAGGGCCCGGCCGTTCTGGCAGGCTATAGTGAAAGCAGTGAGCAACCGACCGGGCCAATGGCCAACGGCGTGTTGCAGAACCAGGCCGGATGGGATCAGCGTCTGCCAGGCTATCTGCGCCAGCACGCCCAGGAATCTGCGCTCAAGGGCACTGAAACCGCCTTGCCGTATGCCCGCGCTGCCAGCCTGGAAAACCGTTAAGTAAGGAGGATCATGCGCGCGCTACCTCTCCTGTCGCTGCTGATTGGCAGCTGCATGGTGGTGCCAGCATTGGCGGCCAACTCTTCGCCCCAGGCGAATGAGTGGCTGAACAAGCTGGCACAGGCCGAGCAAAAACAGAGCTATCAAGGCTCTTTTGTCTACGAACGCAACGGCAGTTTTTCTTCCCACGATATCTGGCACAAAGTCGTGGACGGCAAGGTCAGCGAGCGGCTATTGCAGCTCGATGGCGCCGCCCAGGAAATTGTGCGCGTGGACGGAAAGGTAGAGTGTGTCAGCGGGGACTTGGTCAGCGGTGTGACAACGCCGCCGGACAATGCCTCGCGTGTGCTTGATCCGCTGAAACTGATGGGTTGGTACGACTTGAGCGTGGCGGGCAAGTCACGGGTCGCCGGGCGCGACGCCGTGATCGTGACGCTCACCCCCCGTGACCAGCACCGCTATGCTTTCGAATTGCATCTGGACCGTTTAACCGGTTTGCCGCTGCGCTCGTTGATGCTCAACGACAAAGGGCAGTTGCTGGAGCGCTTCCAGATGACCCGCCTCGATACCAGTCAGCCGCCCAGCGACAATGACCTGCGCCCCAGCGCTGCCTGCAAGCCGGTGCAGCAGGTTGCGGCCGCTGGCAACGACAGCGTCGCCGGCTGGCGCTCGGACTGGCTGCCGCCCGGGTTCGAGCTGGTCAACAGTTCGGTGCGCCCCGATCCGAAACGCGGGAGCACCGTCAGCAGCCTCATGTACGACGATGGCCTGGCGCGTTTCTCGGTATTCCTCGAATCGGTCAAGGATGATGGCGGCACCGACATGCGCACCCAGCTGGGCCCGACTTCAGCGGTTTCGCGTCGCCTGAACACGCCCAAGGGCAAGGTGATGGTGACCGTGGTCGGCGAAATCCCATTGGGTACGGCAGAACGCGTCGCACTGTCGATGCGCCCCCAGGATGCCCAGGCGCGCCAGTGATGGCGCGCTTTTCGCAATTTTGCCAAGGTGGGCGGACATACGGCTGAAATGAAATTAAAGCATTGTCATTTGCAATCCATCGGCAAATTTTCTATAGGTCAGGCTTTCAGGAGCCTGGCCTTTCCTGCGTTGTGCAGGGGCCTTTCTAAACTACCGCTCGTTGTGACGGGAGTCGTATGTCAACACCACGCTTGAAATCCTACCTATCGATGTTCGCCGCCGTGCTGATGCTCGGCCAGGTGCTCACCGCCCAGGCCGAGGAAGCCCTGCCGGACTTCACCACCCTGGTCGAGCAAGCCTCGCCGGCGGTGGTCAACATCAGTACCAAGCAGAAGCTCCCGGACCGGCGCATGGCCGCCGGGCAGATGCCGGACCTGGAAGGCCTGCCGCCGATGTTCCGCGAGTTCTTCGAGCGCAACATGCCGCAGCAGCCACGCTCCCCGCGCGGTGATCGCCAGCGTGAGGCGATGTCGCTGGGGTCGGGCTTCATCATTTCCAGCGACGGTTATGTGCTCACCAACAACCACGTGGTGGCCGATGCTGACGAGATCATCGTCCGCCTGTCGGACCGCAGTGAGCTGCAGGCCAAGCTGATCGGCACCGACCCGCGTACCGATGTGGCCCTGCTGAAGGTCGAAGGCAAGAACCTGCCGATCGTCAAGCTGGGCGATTCCGAGAAGCTCAAGGTTGGCGAGTGGGTACTGGCCATCGGCTCGCCGTTCGGCTTTGACCACTCGGTGACCAAAGGTATCGTCAGCGCCAAGGGCCGCACCCTGCCCAACGACACCTATGTACCGTTCATCCAGACCGACGTGGCCATCAACCCGGGTAACTCCGGCGGCCCGTTGTTCAACATGAAGGGCGAAGTGGTGGGTATCAACTCGCAGATCTTCACCCGTTCCGGCGGCTTCATGGGCCTGTCGTTCGCCATCCCGATCGACGTGGCGATCGATGTGTCCAACCAGCTGAAGAAAGACGGCAAGGTCAGCCGTGGCTGGCTGGGCGTGGTCATCCAAGAGGTCAACAAGGACCTGGCCGAGTCGTTCGGCCTCGACAAACCGGCGGGTGCGCTGGTGGCGCAGGTACTGGAAAACGGTCCGGCAGCCAAGGGCGGCCTGCAGGTGGGTGACGTGATCCTGAGCATGAACGGCCAACCGATCGTGATGTCGGCAGATTTGCCGCACCTGGTGGGCAGCCTGAAGGATGGCGAGAAAGCCAGGCTCGAAATCATCCGCAACGGCAAGCGCCAGAACCTGGATGTGGCCGTGGGTGCCATGCCGGATGACGATGCCGATATCGGCACCGGTGCCGAAGGCAGCGCCGAGCGCAGCAGCAATCGCCTGGGTGTATCGGTGGCCGACCTGTCCGCCGAGCAGAAGAAATCCCTGGAGCTCAAAGGTGGCGTGGTCATCAAGGAAGTCCAGGATGGCCCGGCAGCGCTGATCGGCCTGCGCCCGGGTGACGTCATCAGCCATCTGAACAACCAGGCCATCGGTTCGGCCAAGGAGTTCACCGAAATCGCCAAGGACCTGCCGAAGAACCGCTCGGTGTCGATGCGGGTGCTGCGCCAGGGGCGTGCCAGCTTCATCACCTTCAAGCTCGCCGAGTAAGCGCGTTCGCAGGGGACAAGGGCAGCTTCGGCTGCCCTTTTTCATGAACGTTCACAATTGCAGGGGCGAATCCTGTGTACAGTCGGACAGAGGAACCTCCCCTATCCCTGCTGTTTAAGGTACAATTCCCGGCTATTTTTCGGCGGGCGTCCGGCTCGCAGCCTTTTCGAGTGTTGACCCGTGAGTGATTTGAGTCATATCCGCAATTTCTCCATCATCGCCCACATCGACCATGGCAAGTCGACGCTGGCCGACCGTTTCATCCAGATGTGCGGTGGCCTGTCGGCGCGCGAAATGGAAGCCCAGGTGCTCGATTCCATGGACCTGGAGCGTGAGCGCGGGATCACCATCAAGGCCCACAGCGTCACGCTGCACTACAAGGCGCAGGACGGCAAGACCTACCAGCTGAACTTCATCGATACCCCAGGCCACGTCGACTTCACCTATGAAGTTTCGCGCTCGCTGGCGGCCTGTGAAGGCGCACTGCTGGTCGTCGATGCCGGCCAGGGTGTCGAGGCGCAATCGGTCGCCAACTGCTACACCGCCATCGAGCAGGGCCTCGAGGTCATGCCGGTGCTGAACAAGATGGACCTGCCGCAGGCAGATCCGGACCGCGTCAAGGACGAGATCGAGAAGATCATCGGCATCGACGCCACCGACGCCGTGGCCTGCAGTGCCAAGAGCGGCATGGGCGTGGACGAGGTGCTCGAGCGCCTGGTGCACACCATCCCTGCGCCGGTAGGCGAAATTGACGCGCCGCTGCAGGCGCTGATCATCGACTCCTGGTTCGACAACTACCTGGGCGTGGTCTCGCTGGTGCGTGTGCGCCAGGGCCGGGTCAAGAAAGGCGACAAGATCCTGGTCAAGTCCACCGGCAAGGTGCACCTGGTCGACAGCGTCGGCGTATTCACCCCGAAGCATACCCAGACGGCTGACCTGAAAGCCGGTGAAGTGGGCTTCATCATCGCCAGCATCAAGGACATTCACGGTGCCCCGGTGGGTGACACCCTGACCTTGTCCTCGACCCCGGAGGTCGAAGTACTGGCAGGCTTCAAGAAGATCCAGCCACAGGTCTACGCCGGCCTGTTCCCGGTCAGCTCCGACGACTTCGAAGACTTCCGCGATGCCCTGCAGAAGCTGACCCTGAACGACTCGTCGCTGCAGTACATGCCGGAAAGCTCCGATGCACTGGGCTTCGGCTTCCGTTGCGGCTTCCTCGGCATGCTGCACATGGAAATCATCCAGGAGCGCCTGGAGCGCGAATACGACCTGGACCTGATCACCACCGCACCTAGCGTGATCTACGAGCTCGAGCTGAAAACCGGCGAAACCATCATCGTCGACAACCCGTCGAAGCTGCCTGACGTCTCGGCGGTCACCGATTTCCGCGAACCGATCGTCACCGCGACCATCCTGGTGCCGCAGGAGCACCTGGGCAACGTGATCACCCTGTGCATCGAGAAGCGTGGCGTGCAGCGCGACATGCAGTTCCTCGGCAGCCAGGTGCAGGTGCGTTACGACATGCCGATGAACGAAGTGGTGCTGGACTTCTTCGATCGTCTCAAGTCCACCAGCCGCGGCTATGCTTCGCTGGACTATCATTTCGATCGCTATCAGTCGGCCAACCTGGTCAAGCTGGACGTGTTGATCAACGGCGACAAGGTAGACGCCCTGGCGTTGATCGTGCACCGCGACAACGCGGCCTACAAAGGCCGTGCGTTGACCGAGAAGATGAAGGAGCTGATCCCTCGGCAGATGTTCGATGTGGCGATCCAGGCAGCCATTGGCGGCCAGATCATTGCGCGGACAACCGTCAAGGCGCTCAGAAAGAACGTACTGGCCAAGTGCTACGGTGGTGACGTCAGCCGTAAGAAGAAACTGCTGGAGAAGCAGAAGGCCGGTAAGAAACGCATGAAACAGGTGGGCAACGTGGAAATTCCACAAGAAGCCTTCCTCGCCGTGCTCAGGTTGGATAGCTAGGTCCTATGTCGCTAAATTTCCCGCTGTTGCTGGTCATCGCCGTCTTCGTCTGCGGTTTGCTGGGCTTGATCGACCTGCTGTTCCTGGCCCCGCGCCGGCGTGCGGCAATCGCCAACTATCAGGGCAGCGTCAGCCAGCCCGAGATGGCGGTGGTCGAACGCCTGAACAAGGAACCGTTGCTGGTCGAGTACGGCAAGTCGTTCTTCCCGGTGCTGTTCATCGTGCTGGTGTTGCGTTCGTTCCTGGTCGAACCGTTCCAGATCCCTTCCGGGTCGATGAAACCGACCCTGGAAGTGGGCGACTTCATCCTGGTGAACAAGTTCTCGTACGGCATTCGCCTGCCGGTGGTGGACAAGAAGGTCATCGAGGTGGGTGACCCGCAGCGCGGTGATGTGATGGTGTTCCGCTACCCGAGCGACCCGAACGTCAATTACATCAAGCGTGTGGTCGGCCTGCCGGGCGACCAGATCCGCTATACCAACGACAAGCGGCTGTTCGTCAACGGCCAGCCGATTGCCGAGCAACTGGTGGGTACCGAACCGGGCACCTTGGGCAGCGCCGAGCTGTACAAGGAAAAGCTCGGCGAGGCCGAACACCTGATCCGCAAGGAAATGAGCCGTTATCGCATGCCGCCGGACCAGCAATGGACCGTACCGGCCGGCCATTACTTCATGATGGGCGACAACCGCGACAACTCCAACGACAGCCGCTACTGGGATGATCCGAACATTCCCAAGGAACTGCACGGCATGGTTCCGGACCGGAACATCGTCGGCAAGGCCTTTGCGGTCTGGATGAGCTGGCCAGAGCCCAAGCTCAGCCACCTGCCCAACCTGTCGCGGGTTGGTCTGATCCATTGATACCCTTCGGCGCTGTCCAGCAGACAGCGCCGAATGCATTTCTGACATAGGCTGTGTTCTCAGGGATCGGGAGATTCGCCGTGTTTAGCGGCGTACCACAGCCAAACAGTCTTTCAGGATGTTGATTTGAACAACGCGTTGAACAACCAACGGGTGGCCGCATGACTGCTTCCCTTGCCCGTCTGGAGCGAAAGCTCGGTTACACCTTCAAGAACCAGGACCAGATGCTCCTGGCCCTGACCCATCGCAGCTATGCCGGGCGCAATAACGAGCGCCTGGAGTTTCTCGGTGACGCCATTCTCAACTTCGTCGCCGGCGAAGCGCTGTTCGAGCGCTTCCCGCAGGCCCGTGAAGGCCAGTTGTCGCGCCTGCGAGCGCGGCTGGTCAAGGGCGAGACTCTGGCCCGCCTGGCCCGTGGTTTCGACCTGGGCGAATACCTGCGCCTGGGTTCGGGTGAGCTCAAGAGCGGTGGTTTCCGCCGCGAGTCGATCCTGGCTGATGCCCTGGAGGCGCTGATCGGCGCCATCTATCTGGACGCAGACATGGACACGGCACGCGAACGTGTGCTCGCCTGGTTGGCCGACGAATTCGAAGGCCTGACCCTGGTCGACACCAACAAGGATCCGAAAACCCGCCTGCAGGAATTTCTGCAATCGCGCAGCTGTGAGCTGCCGCGTTATGAGGTAGTGGATATCCAGGGTGAACCGCACTGCCGGACCTTCTTCGTCGAATGCGAAGTGGTGCTGCTGAACAACAAGAGTCGTGGCCAGGGCGTTAGCCGGCGTATTGCCGAGCAAGTTGCCGCCGCGTCTGCACTGATCGCCCTGGGCGTGGAGAATGGCAATGACTGATAACACCCCGACCCGCTGCGGCTACGTAGCCATTGTCGGCCGCCCCAATGTCGGCAAGTCGACCCTGCTCAACCACATCCTCGGCCAGAAGCTGGCGATTACCTCGCGCAAGCCGCAGACCACCCGCCATAACATGCTCGGTATCAAGACCGAGGGTGATGTGCAGGCGATCTACGTCGATACCCCCGGCATGCACAAGGCCAATGACAAGGCCCTGAACCGCTACATGAACCGCACTGCATCGGCTGCCCTGAAGGACGTCGATGTGGTTATTTTCGTGGTCGACCGTACCAAGTGGACCGACGAGGACCAACTGGTGCTGGAGCGTGTGCAGTACGTGACCGGCCCGCTGATCATCGCGGTCAACAAGACCGACCGCATGGAAGAGAAGGCCGAGCTGATTCCGCACCTGCAGTGGCTGCAGGAGCAACTGCCGAATGCCGAGGTGATGCCGATTTCTGCGCAGCAGGGGCACAACCTCGAAGCGCTGGAAGCGCAGATCGCCAAGCACCTGCCGGAGAACGACCACTTTTTCCCCGAAGACCAGATCACCGACCGCAGCAGCCGCTTCCTGGCTGCCGAGCTGGTTCGCGAGAAGATCATGCGTCAGCTCGGTGCAGAGCTGCCGTACCAGATCACCGTGGAAATCGAGGAGTTCAAGCAGCAGGGTCATGTGCTGCATATCCACGCCCTGATCCTGGTCGAGCGCGACGGCCAGAAGAAGATCATCATTGGTGACAAGGGCGAGCGCATCAAGCGCATCGGCTCCGAGGCGCGCAAGGACATGGAAGTGCTGTTCGACTCCAAGGTCATGCTCAACCTCTGGGTCAAGGTCAAAGGCGGCTGGTCCGACGACGAGCGCGCCTTGCGTTCGCTGGGCTACGGCGACCTGTAACTCCACCTGACTGCTCAGGTTACTCTGTGGGAGCGGGTTTCCCCGCGAATGCGTCAGTGGATTCACCACCGCATTCGCGGGTAAACCCGCTCCCACAGTTGTTTGTGAATAGTAGAGATCGCACATGGATCAAGTTGTCGGCCAACCGGCCTACGTCCTGCATAGCCGTGCCTACAAGGAAACCAGCGCGCTGGTGGACTTCTTCACCCCGCAGGGCCGCGTACGTGCGGTGCTGCGGCGGGCGCGGGGCAAGGGTGGCAGCCTGGTGCGGTCATTCGTGCCGTTGGAGGTAGAGCTGCGCGGACGCGGCGAGCTGAAGAACGTCGGGCGCATGGACAGCGCCGGTATTGCCGCCTGGCTGAACGGCGATGCACTGTTCAGCGGGTTGTACCTCAACGAGCTGCTGATGCGCCTGTTGCCTGCCGAAGCGCCGTTCCCGGCACTGTTCGAACACTACACCCTGACCCTGCAAGCGTTGGCCGCCGGTCGTCCGCTGGAGCCGCTGCTGCGTTCCTTCGAATGGCGGCTGCTGGACGAACTCGGGTATGCGTTTTCCTTGGCGCATGACGTCAACGACCAGCCGATCGCTGCCGACGGCTTGTATCGCTTGCGTGTAGATGCCGGCCTGGAGCGGATCGAGCTGGTGCAGCCGGGCCTGTTCCGTGGCACTGAGCTGCTGGCCCTGGCTGAAGCCGACTGGGACGCCCCTGGCGCCTTGTTGGCAGCCAAGCGCCTGATGCGCCAGGCATTGGCGGTTCACCTGGGGCCGAAACCGCTGGTCAGCCGGGAACTGTTTCGCAAGCGCTGATCACGACGTATGCTGTGGGGCTCATACCTCAGGAGAGCCTTTCGTGACTCACAGCAACCGCATGCTTCTAGGCGTAAATATCGACCACGTGGCGACCCTGCGCCAAGCCCGGGGCACGCGTTACCCTGATCCGGTCAAGGCCGCCCTGGATGCCGAGGAAGCCGGTGCCGATGGCATCACCGTGCACCTGCGCGAAGACCGCCGGCACATCCAGGAGCGTGACGTGGTGCTGCTCAAGGATGTGCTGCAGACCCGCATGAACTTCGAGATGGGCGTCACCGAAGAGATGATGGTCTTTGCCGAGCAGATCCGTCCGGCGCATATCTGCCTGGTACCCGAGACCCGTCAGGAGCTGACCACCGAAGGTGGGCTGGATGTGGCGGGCCAGGAGGCACGGATCAAGGCAGCAGTAGAACGCCTGGCACGTACCGGTGCCGAAGTGTCGCTGTTCATCGATGCCGACGAGCGGCAGATCGAGGCGTCGCGCCGCGTGGGCGCGCCGGCTATCGAGCTGCATACCGGGCGTTATGCCGATGCGCAAACCCCGAGCGAAGTGGCTGAGGAGCTGAAGCGTGTCGCCGATGGTGTGGCGTTTGGCGTGGGGCAGGGGTTGATCGTCAATGCTGGCCACGGGCTGCATTACCACAACGTGGAGGCGGTGGCGGCAATCAAGGGCATCAATGAACTGAACATCGGTCATGCACTGGTGGCGCATGCACTGTTTGTTGGTTTCAAAGCCGCTGTGGCCGAGATGAAGGCACTGATCGTCGCGGCTTCGCGCTGACAGGTAGGCTGCCTGTTCGGGCCCATTCGCGGGTAGACCTGCTCCCACATGGCGTTATACAAACCATGTAGCAGCGGGTTTACCCGCGAATGGGCCCGAACAGGCGGCAGCTTACTCAGCAGGAAACACCAGGGTAAACCGCGTAGGCCCTAAGGTTTCGCTGTTCACTTCGACCCGCCCACCATGCAACTGCATGATCGACTTGACGATCGCCAGCCCCAGCCCTGTGCCTCCCTCCAGCCGCGAGCGCCCCGAACCTACCCGGTAAAACCGCTCGAACAAGCGCGACTGGTGTTCTGCTGCAATACCAGGCCCCTGGTTTTCCACTGATAGCCGAACTTCACACCCCTGGCGTTCGATTCGCAACTCCACAGGCTTGTCCTCAGGGCTGTGCCGAATGGCGTTGCTCAACAGGTTCGACAACGCTCGCTGAAAACTCAGGCGGTCGGCCAGTGCTGTCCCCCAGCCCTGCAAGTGCAACTCGATACCCTTTAGCTCGGCACTGAATGCGAACAACTCGCTGACGCGTGACGCCTCATCGGCGAGCGCCAACGGCTTCAGCGCCACCTGCGCTTGCGGCTGGCTGACCTGGGCAAGAAACAGCATGTCGTTGATGATGCGATTAAGCCGGGTCAGTTCCTCGACGCTGTCCTCCAGCACTTCCCGGTAGTTGGCGTTGTCGCGTTCACGCGCCAGGGTCACCTGGGCCTTGCCCATCAGGTTGCTCAGCGGTGTGCGCAACTCATGGGCGAGGTCGTCGGAGAATTGGGACAACTGACGCACGCCCTGGTCGAGGCGGTCGAGCATGATGTTGATGCTGCGCGCCAGCTCCGCCAGTTCCAGCGGCAGGCCGGCGACAGGCAGCCGGTGCTGCAGGTCCTGGGCTGAAACCTGCCCGGCAATGCGCCGGAACCGGCGCAGCGGCTTCAGGCCACGTTGCATCAGCCACCAGGCACCGGCGCCGATCAGCACCAGCAACAGTGGCAGGGCCAGCAGGGTCGAGCGTAGATAGGCCTGGAGCAGGTCCTGGTCGTCGGCGCGGTTGAGCGACATCATGACCCGCACCGGGGTGTCGTCGCGCAGGCGCATCTGGCGGGTGACGGTGAGGATCTGGTTGCCGCTGCTGTCACGCCATTCGTGGAAATTCAGGCGCATGTCGGTGTGCAGGTCGCCGACCCGCGATTCCACGGCAGGGCCCAGACTGAGCAGGTGTGGGTGGCGCCCGTCGAGGGCGAGTACGTTGAGGCTGAGGTTGTCGTGGCCCATCACCAGGTCGAGCAACGGATGGGCACGGCTGCCCAGGTCCTCGCTGCGCAGGTCGACGCGCAGGTTGTGCTCGACCTGCAGCATCTTGCGGGCCAGGTCCTTGCGCGCGCGGCTGTCCAGTTCGTGCTCCAGCGCGAACACCGCCAGGCAGGCCAGCAGCAGCACCAGTGCGGCGCCCATCAGGGTCACGCTCAGTCCCAGGCGAAGCGACAGGCTGGCGTTTTTCAAACGCGTGCCTCGAGCACATAGCCAACGCCACGCAGGGTATGGATCAGCTTGTTGTCGAAGGGGTCGTCGATCTTCGCCCGCAAGCGCCGAATCGACACTTCGACCACATTGGTGTCGCAGTCGAAGTTCATGTCCCACACCAGCGAGATGATCTGCGTCCGGGACAGCACCTCGCCGGTCTGGCGCATCAACAGGTGCAGCAAAGCGAATTCCTTGGCGGTCAGGTCGATACGCTGCCCGGCGCGGTAGGCGCGGTGGCGGCCCGGGTCCAGCTCCAGGTCGGCAACACGCAGGGTGCCGGGCTGCATTTGCTGGTCGTTGCGGCGCAACAGGCTGCGGATGCGTGCCAGCAGCTCCGGGAATTCGAAGGGCTTGAGCAGGTAATCGTCCGCACCCAGGTCCAGGCCTTTGACCCGGTCCGCCAGGCGGCCGTGGGCAGTGAGCATCATGATGCGCGTGGTCGATTCGGCGCGCAGGCGCTGGAGCACGGTCCAGCCATCGAGCTCGGGCAGGTTGACGTCGAGGATGACCAGGTCGTAAGGCTGTTGACGGGCCAAGTGCAAGCCGTCGGTGCCGGTGTGGGCGCAGTCGACCACGTAGCCGTTCTCGCGCAGGCCCTGTTGCAGGTAATCGGCGGTACGCAGTTCGTCCTCGATGATCAGTAGGCGCATGAGGGGGCTCGGGATGATGAAGAGAGGGGATTTTCCACCCTGTAGTGACATCAGGGTCAAGGCCCGGGATGTTACGGCATGAGTAAGGGCCTGCGGTGCAGATAACGGATTTGTAATCCTGGCGTTATCTGGCTGTCTGTTCGGCCCGAACAGGCAACGCATGGCCACATTGCAGGACTGTAATCCCGGCCTCACCTTGCCGTTAGCTAACCCTCGCTAGGATGGCCCCATCTGATCGGTTATCACGAGGCGACCACGATGAACCTGACCAAATACTTGCTGTTGGCCACCCTTGCCCTGGGCAGCGCCAGTGTCTACGCCGAGGGCGGTGCGGAGCGCTCCAGAGAGTTCTGGCAAGCCTTCCGCGAAGACCAGCAGCGCCTGTACGGCGACAGGCAACAGGCCGTTGCCGAGCGTGAGCGCAAGGCGCAGGAGAAGGCCCGCGAGGTGGCCAGGGACTGAAGTAACAGCACCTGCGTCGCGACAGCTCCTCGCCGCAGGTTCAGGCGCCCAACCGGGCGCCTTTTTTATTTGCGCGCCAGCAGGGTGGCGCGGCGCGGCGCCGGCAGGCCTTCGATGGTCTTGCTGTGGTCGTTCGGGTCGAGGAAGTCGCCCAGCGACTGGTAGCGCATCCACTCGGTGCTACGCTGCTCCTCGACGCTGGTCACGCTCACGTCGACGCAACGCACATCGCTGAAGCCGGCACGCCGCAGCCAGCGTTCCAGCGCCGGTACCGACGGCAGGTACCAGACATTGCGCATCTGCGCGTAACGGTCCTCTGGCACCAGCACTTGCTGCTCATCGCCCTCGACCACCAGGGTTTCCAGCACCAGCTCGCCACCTTTGACCAGGCAGTCCTTGAGCGCCAGCAGGTGCTCGATCGGCGAGCGGCGATGGTAGAACACGCCCATGGAAAACACCGTGTCGAACCCTTCCAGGTTGGCGGGCAGCTCTTCCAGGGCGAAGGGTAGATGCCAGGCTGGCAGGTCCGGCAGGTACTGCTGCACGGCCTGGAACTGGCAGAAGAACAGCCAGTTGGGGTCGACCCCGACTACCATGTCGGCGCCGGCACCGAGCATGCGCCACTGGTAGTAGCCGTTGCCACAGCCGACATCGAGCACACGTTTGCCCTTGAGGTCCAGGTGCGGGGCGATGCGTGACCATTTCCAGTCCGAACGCCATTCGGTGTCCACGTGCACGCCAAACAGGTCGAACGGCCCTTTGCGCCATGGCGACAGGCCCATCAGTGCCTGGTGCATCCGGGCCCGGGTGGCGTCGTCGCAGTCGCAGTCCAGGCGCAGCCCGTTGACCAGGTCGATTTCGCTCGGTTGCAGGGCGGGCAGGGCATCGAGCGCACCGCGCCAGCGGTCGAGGTCACCGTGGCCCTTCTCCAGCTTGGCTTCCAGTTGCGCTTGCAGGCCTTGCGACCAGGAAGCCAGGGGCGTACCCGCCAGGCGGCGGACGAGGGGGGACAGATCGATCATGGCAGGGCTATCAACGAGGCAAAGTTAAGGCATTGGAACCAGGGCACCACTTTCGAGAAGCCGGCGGCGTGCAGGCGTTCCTTGTGGGCTTCCAGCGTGTCGGGCTTCATCACGTTTTCGATGGCACTGCGTTTCTGGGCAATTTCCAGTTCGCTGTAGCCATTGGCCCGTTTGAAGTCCAGGTGCAGTTCGTTAAGCAGGTCCTGCTCGTCATCATCGGCGAAGCGCAGTTTTTCCGAGAGGATCAGCGCGCCTCCGGGCAACAGCGCCTGGCGGATGCGGCCAAGCAGCTGCAGGCGCTGGTCGGGGGCGATGAACTGCAGGGTGAAGTTCATCGCCACCACCGAAGCGGGCTCGAACGGCAGGGCGAGGATATCGGCATCCAGTACCTGAACTGGCAGCAGCTCCTGGAACATCGAATCCTGGGCAACCAGGTACTGCCGGCAACGCTCGACCATGGCCGCCGAGTTGTCGACCGCGATCACCCGGCAGCCGTCGGCGCGCACATGCCGGCGCAGCGATTGGGTGACGGCACCCAATGACGCGCCCAGGTCGTACAGCGCGGTGTTCGGCTGGGCGAAGCGCGCAGCCAGCACCCCGAGGTTTTCGACGATGGTCGGGTAACCGGGCACCGAACGCTTGATCATGTCCGGGAACACGCGCACCACGTCCTCGTTGAAGACAAAATCGGGCACCTGCTCCAGAGGCTGGGCGAAGAGGCGGTCGGGTTGTTTGCTCACGGTGAATCCAGGCGGCTGGCGATATGCAGGGTGCGCATTCTAGCCAAACTGTCGCCAGGATGCATGGTTGGCTGACCGGCGCTGCCCGTTCAGTTGACGCGCACCACGCAATCGAAGGTTTGCACCGGTGCTACGTCTCGGGCCCAGGGTTGCTGATAGACCAGCAACAAGTGGCCCTCGCCCGCGGTGCTGGCCTGGTAGCGCCAGGTGGAAACACCCGAGCTGCCTACCACGCCTACCTCATCGGGGGCGCTGTACACCTCCGGGCCGAGGCTGCGCAAAATGTTCGAAGCCGGGTTTTCGATGCGCCAGCGGTAGCCGGTGGACGGGTTGCTGGGCAAGGTGAGCGTCAGTGCCTGGCCAACCTGCAGGCGGATGGGGCATTCGCTTTCGGCGTCCAGCTCGATCGGGTTGGTGGGCTGTTGAGCACAGGCAGAAAGCAGGGTAAAACTCAGGGGAACGAGCAGACGAGGGACGGTCATGTTGGCTCCGGAGGCTGGGAATGGCCTGAGGATAACCGATGCGGGTGAGGTTTTGTGTTGCCGGTGCCGGCCTCTTCGCGGTCAAGCCCGCGAAGAGGCCGGTACGGGTCAGAACAGCACTTTGGCCACGTCGGCGAAGCGCTTGGCGAAATGTACCGTCAGGCCGTCGCGCAGGTAGTCGGGCAGCTCCTCATAGTCGCCGCGGTTAGGCTCCGGCAAGATCAGCTCGAAGATCTTCTGCCGCCGGGCGGCAATTACCTTCTCGCGCACCCCGCCAATCGGCAGCACCTGGCCGGTGAGGGTCAGCTCGCCGGTCATGGCCACGCCTTTCTTCGGCACCTGGTCGCGAGCCAGCGACAGCAGGGCGCTGGCCATGGTGATGCCGGCGCTCGGGCCGTCCTTGGGCGTGGCGCCTTCGGGAACGTGCAGGTGGATGAAGGCTTCGTTGAAGAAGCCCGGGTCGCCACCAAACTGCTTGAGGTTGGAGCTGACATAGCTGTAGGCGATTTCAGCCGATTCCTTCATCACGTCGCCCAGCTTGCCGGTCAGCTTGAAGCCACGGTTGAGGGTATGGATGCGGGTGGCTTCGATGGGCAGCGTGGCGCCGCCCATGCTGGTCCAGGCCAGGCCAGTGATGACGCCTTTGCCGGCCAGCACCTGCTCGCTGCGGAATACCGGCATGCCGAGGGTGGTTTCCAGGTCCTTGGGGCCGATCTTGATCTTGGCAGCCGGATCTTCCAGCAGCTTGACCACGGCTTTGCGAACCAGTTTGCCCAGCTGCTTTTCCAGTTGCCGCACCCCGGCCTCGCGGGCATAGCCCTCGATCACCAGGCGCAAGGCGCTGTCGCTGATGGCGAGGCTGGTCTTGGCCACGCCGGCCTTTGCCAACTGCTTGGGCCACAGGTGGCGCTTGGCGATGGCGAGTTTTTCTTCGGTGATGTAGCCGGACAGGCGGATCACTTCCATGCGGTCGAGCAGCGGCCCGGGGATCGAGTCGAGGGTGTTGGCGGTGCACACGAACAGCACTTTGGACAGGTCCAGGCGCAGGTCGAGATAATGGTCGAGGAAGTCGACGTTCTGCTCCGGGTCGAGGGTTTCCAGTAGCGCCGAAGCCGGGTCGCCCTGATAGCTCTGGCCCATCTTGTCGATCTCGTCGAGCATGATCACCGGGTTCATCACTTCGACATCTTTAAGGGCCTGCACCAGTTTGCCGGGCTGGGCTCCAATATAGGTGCGGCGATGGCCCTTGATCTCGGCTTCGTCACGCATGCCGCCGACGCTGAAGCGGTAGAACGGCCGCCCCAGCGACTCGGCGATGGACTTGCCGATGCTGGTCTTGCCCACGCCGGGCGGGCCCACCAGCAGCACGATCGAGCCGCTGATCTCGCCTTTCCAGGCACCCACGGCAAGGAATTCGAGGATGCGTTCCTTGATGTCGTCAAGGCCAGCGTGGTGCTGATCGAGGACCTTGCGCGCGTGCTTGAGGTCGAGTTTGTCTTTGCCGTAGACGCCCCACGGCAGGGCGGTGGCCCAGTCCAGGTAGTTACGGGTGACGGCGTATTCGGGCGACCCGGTTTCGAGAATGGCCAGTTTGCCCATCTCTTCATCGATGCGTTTGCGCGCCTGCGGCGGCAGGGTCTTGCCTTCAAGACGCTGCTCGAACTGTTCAAGGTCGGCGCTGCGGTCGTCCTTGGTCAGCCCCAGCTCTTGCTGAATGACCTTGAGTTGTTCCTTGAGGAAGAATTCGCGCTGGTGTTCGCCGATCTGCCGGTTGACCTCGGCCGAGATCTCGTTCTGCAGCCGCGCCACTTCCACTTCCTTGCGCAGCATGGGCAAGACTTTTTCCATGCGTTTGAGCATGGG
>NZ_JABMCW010000630.1:0-1447 GCF_013179705.1 Pseudomonas sp. CM25
CAGCGCCCAGCACCAGCAGCAGGCCCAGCAGTGCCGGATAGTGGCTGCGCCACAGCCGGCCCTGCTGCGCGGCGGCATAGCCGCCCTGCACGCTGAACGGGTAGCGGGTCGAGCCCAGCAGCACATGCGCGCTGGCGGCGGCTGGCGGTACGCCCTTGTGCACGATACCGTCCTTGCCCATCCACCTGTCGCCCACCCGGATGCGCAGCTCTTCATCGGGGCCGATCAGGCGCAGCGCTGTCAGCAGATGGTCGCCATCCACGGTACTGATGGCGCCGCGGTCACCGTCGCTGGCCCGGTAGACCAGCAGCGCATGACCCGGAGTGACCGAGTTGCCGTCCATCAGCCATAGCGTGCCGTCGACGTAGTCGGCTGGGTTGACCGGCTCGTCGAAGTCACCGAACAGCGAAGTGCAATAAAGGGTGTTGTGGCTGAACAGGTTGGTGGAGCGCACGAAGGCATTGCGCGTAACCTGGGCACGCAGCGTCAGCTTGGCTTGCTCGCACGGGCTGCCGGCGAGCGGTAGCAGGGAATTGGCAGCGCTGGCCAGGTTATCGAGGATGTGCTCGACCTGCGCGACAACCTGGCGCGTCGTGGCCTGGCTACTGGCCTGCATTTCCTGTTCTAGCTGCCAGTTCATCACGCCCAGGCCACACACCACAGGGAGTGCGCCGACGACCCAGGGCAGCAGGGTGCGCCAGCTGAGCGCGGCGCGGTGTTTGGCGGTAAGGGGCATGCTGACCTGACTTGTATGAAAGCTAACGAGAGGATAGCCGTTTGTCGGAACGGCCGAGCAACTAAAACGCGACAAACCATTTTACGCACTGTAGAATCGGTTTACGAATACAACAATAAGGTCCTTCATCATCGAAGGATCAAACCCGCCGAGAATGGGTCCATATGACATACCATGGGTTCAAGCTGATCATAGGTGGCTTCCTCGCCCGTAGCGTGCGGGGCATACCCTGCTCACCGCCATTTCTGTTCGACATCCTACGCACTCAATAATATTTCGCTGCAGATGAGGACACGAACATGGCTGATATCTTCGAAAATCCAATGGGCCTGCTGGGCTTCGAGTTCATCGAACTGGCTTCGCCGACCCCAGGCGTGCTTGAGCCTGTATTCCAGATCCTGGGTTTCACCAAGGTGGCTACCCACCGTTCCAAGGATGTGCACCTGTATCGTCAGGGCGGCATCAACCTGATCCTGAACAACGAACCCAAAAGCGTCGCTTCCTACTTTGCCGCTGAACACGGCCCGTCGGTGTGCGGTATGGCGTTCCGCGTGCGCAATGCCCATGAGGCCTATGCCCGCGCCCTGGAACTAGGTGCTCAGCCGGTCGAAATCGAAACCGGGCCGATGGAGCTGCGGTTGCCGGCGATCAAAGGCATTGGCGGTGCCCCGCTGTACCTGATCGACCGCTTCGAGGAAGGCAGCTCGATCT
>NZ_JABMCW010000631.1:0-1438 GCF_013179705.1 Pseudomonas sp. CM25
GGTCGTCGGTGGCCCCGGTCTGCAGCGATACCGGGCTGGTCTCGGTCATGCCGTAGGCGATCTGCACTTCGGCCATGTGCATCTCGCCGATCACCCGGCGCATCACCTCGATCGGGCAGGTGGCGCCGGCCATGATCCCGGTACGCAGGCTAGACAGGTCGAACTCACCTCGTTGCGGGTGATCCAGTTCGGCGATGAACATGGTCGGCACGCCATACAACGCAGTGGCCTTTTCTTCGGCCACCGCGCGCAATGTCGCCAGCGGGTCGAAGGCATCATTGGGGTAGATCAGGGTGCTGCCGTGGGTCATGCAGCCCAGGTTGGCCATGACCATGCCGAAGCAGTGGTACAGCGGCACCGGCACCACCAGCCGGTCGTGTTCGGTCAGCCCGAGGCTTTCACCCACCAAGTAGCCGTTGTTGAGGATGTTGCTGTGGCTGAGTGTGGCGCCCTTGGGGAAGCCCGTGGTGCCCGAGGTGTACTGGATATTGATCGGGTCGTCGCAGCGCAGTTGCGCCTGGCGCTCGGCCAGGGCTTCGCGGCTTACCGCCCCGGCGCGCGTCTGCAGGGCATGCCAGGCGAGGAAGCCCGAGGGTGGCGCGGCGGCGAGGCTGACCACACCACGCAGTTCGGGAAAACGTTCGCAATTCAACGCGCCTGGTTGGCCGTTTGCCAGCCCGGGGACCAGGCCCAGCAGCATGGCGTGGTAGTCAGAGCTCTTGAACGCGTCGGCACAGATCACCCAGCGGCAAGCGGACTGGCCGAGGGCGTAGTCCAGCTCGCTGGAGCGGTAGGCCGGGTTGATATTGACCAGAATGGCCCCGACCTTGGCGCTGGCGAACTGGGTGATGCACCATTCGGCGCAGTTGGGGGCCCAGATGCCGAGGCGATCGCCCGGTTGCACGCCCAGGGCGATCAGTGCGCGGGCTTGCTGGTCGACGGCTTCGGCCAGTTGCTGCCAGGTGTAGCGCAGGCCTTGGTGCCTGACAACGAGGGCCTCGCGGTCCGGGAAGCGGGCGACCGTGGTGTCGAAGGCGTCGCCGATGCACTGGGTCAGCAGGGTTTTGTCCTGGTTGCCCTGGGAGTAGCTTGGCTGGGGCATGCGGGTTCTCTTGTTGTTTTTTTGTGGTTTGTACCGGCCTCTTCGCAGCACAAGGCTGCTCCTACAGTAGAACGCTACCTGTAGGAGCAGCCTTGTGCTGCGAAGAGGCCGGTATTTGCAGCCTTGATCTAGCGGATGAACACCTGCGGCGTAGTGGTGGACATGTCGCCCCCCGGCAACTTGATGTTCTTCACCTTCTCCAGCGTATCCGGGTTGAACACTGCCAGGTCGTTGAACGTGCCGCCCAGGTACAGCTTGTCGCCTTTCTTGTCGAAGGTGACGCAGTAGTAGGTGTGCTCCAGATTAGCCGCCTTGATCAACTTGCGCTGCTTGATG
>NZ_JABMCW010000632.1:0-1419 GCF_013179705.1 Pseudomonas sp. CM25
TGCCTTTGTGCAGCGGGTATTCGGCGGTGGTCTGGGTGATCACGCGCTGGCCTTCTTCACTGGCCATCCAGTTGAGCAGGGCCTGGGCTTCCTTGGGGTGCTTGCTGGCCTTCACAGCGGCAGCGCCGGAAATGGTCACCAGGTTGCCGGCATCGCCATCAGCCAGGTAGTAAAGCTTGGAGTCGAGCTTGCCGCGCTCGCGCTCCAGGGCGTACCAATAGTAGTTGTTCACCAGGACGGCAGCGACTTCGCCTTTTTCTACGGCCTTCAGGGCGACCATGTTGTTGGTGTAGGTCTTGCCGAAGGCTTTCAGGCCGGTCAGCCATTCTTCAGTGGCTTCGCGACCATGCATTTTCAGGATGGCCACGGCCTGTTCCTGGAATGCGCCGCTGGTCGGAACGTAGCCGACGCGGCCGTCCCATTCAGGGTCGGAAAAATCCATGACCGTGGTCGGCAGGTCTTTTTCGTCGATCTTCTTCGGGTTGTAGACCACCACCCGGGTACGTGCGGTGACGCCCATCCAGGTGCCGTTGGCGCCTACGTATTCCTTGGGCAGCATGTTCAGCGTGGCGTCGTCGATCTTCGCCAACAGGCCCAGCTCGCCCAGGTTGTTCAGCGGTGGAGATTCTTCGGTATAGATGATGTCGGCGGGCGAGCGCTCGCCTTCCTCGATGATCTGGCTGGCCAGCTGGTTGCTGCTGCCTTTGCGGATATTGATGTGGATGCCGGTCTTGGCCTCATAGGCCTTGGCGATGGCCTCGCCGATTTCCTTGTGCTGACCGTTGTACATGGTCAGGGCGACCGGGGCGTCTGCCATGGCGGCCGGAGCGCCGATGACCAGGCTCAGCACGGCGGCGGCCAGGGTACGCATCAGCGGTTGCGGGCGGATCGTCATGCGGGTACTTCCTCGCTTACGGCTACATATTTGGAAACAATGGTAAACGAAATCGTTTCTCAAGTGGCCGGGTGACGAGAAATTCATGCTCAGACCATGGTCAGTGCCACACAAGGCATGCGCACGTGACGCCTGTCGCGGAGGAGGGGCCTACAAAAAACGCAGGCAAGAAAAAACCCACTAGCAAGCTAGTGGGTTTTTTGTATGGTGCCCAGGAGAAGACTCGAACTTCCACGACCTTGCGGTCACTGATACCTGAAACCAGCGCGTCTACCAATTCCGCCACCTGGGCAAAGCTTTACATCATCTGGTGAAGGCGACTATCGTTCGCTTCACACAGTAGTAACAGATCCTTGGTCATCTGTTACTTGAAATACTTGGTGCCCAGGAGAAGACTCGAACTTCCACGACCTTGCGGTCACTGATACCTGAAACCAGCGCGTCTACCAATTCCGCCACCTGGGCACACATTCGAGATTACTTGATGCTTTACAGCGCCGCTCATCTCTACTACAACTTCGGGG
>NZ_JABMCW010000633.1:0-1407 GCF_013179705.1 Pseudomonas sp. CM25
CCAGTTGCCTGCCGCCAGAAGATGACAGCTACCGCGAGCTGCAGGACAAAGGCCTGCCGGTGATTGCCATCGACCGCCGCCTGGACCCCGCTCACTTCTGCTCGGTGATCAGCGACGATCGCGACGCCAGCCGCCAACTGGCCGCCAGCCTGCTGAGCGCGGCCCCACGCAGCATCGCCCTGATCGGCGCACGCCCCGAGCTGTCGGTCAGTCAGGCGCGCGCCGGTGGCTTCGACGAAGCCCTGCATGGCTATGCCGGTGAAGTGCGCCGCTATCAGGGCGAAGCGTTCAGCCGTGAGTGCGGCCAGCGCCTGATGCAGCAACTGATCGATGAGCTCGGCGGCCTGCCCGATGCACTGGTGACCACCTCGTATGTGCTGCTGCAAGGGGTGTTCGACACCCTGCAGGCACGCCCTGCCGATTCGCGGCAGCTGCAGCTTGGCACCTTCGGCGACAATCAGTTGCTCGATTTCCTGCCGCTGCCGGTCAATGCCATGGCCCAGCAGCATGGCCTGATTGCCGCCACCGCGCTGGAGCTGGCGCTGGCCGCGATCGAAGAAAAGCGCTACGAGCCTGGCGTGCATGCCGTCGGTCGCACATTCAAGCAACGCATCACTGCGGCCTGAACATGCGCCTGATCGACACCCACACCCACCTGGACTTCCCCGACTTCGACGCCGACCGCCCGCAGTTGCTGGCCAACGCGGCGGCGCGCGGGGTGGAGCGGATGGTGGTGCTGGGGGTGTACCAGGCCAACTTCCAAAGGGTATGGGACCTGGCTTGCGCCGATCAACGGCTGTTCGCGGCGCTCGGCCTGCACCCGGTCTACCTTGACCAGCACCGCCCGGAGCATCTGGCGCAGCTGCGCGAGTGGCTGGAACGCCTGCGGGGTAACCCACGGCTGTGTGCGGTGGGCGAGTTCGGCCTGGACTACTACCTCGAAGACCTGGACAAGACCCGCCAGCAGGCACTGTTCGAAGCGCAACTGCAAATGGCTTGCGACCTTGATTTGCCCGCCCTGTTGCACGTGCGCCGCAGCCATGCGCAGGTGATCGCCACGCTCAAGCGCTACAAGCCGGCGCGCGCGGGGGTGATTCATGCCTTTGCCGGCAGTTATGAAGAGGCCCGCGAGTACATCAAGCTGGGCTTCCGGCTCGGCCTGGGCGGTGCCGGCACCTGGCCCCAGGCGTTGCGGCTGCGCAAGACACTGGCGCGGCTGCCGCTGGACAGCGTTGTACTGGAGACCGATGCACCAGACATGGCGCCGGTGATGTACCCCGGGGTGCGCAACAGCCCGGAGCATTTGCCGGAGATTGCCGAGGCGCTGGCACAAGTTATGGGGGTGGAAGTCGCGGAGCTGGCCGAAGCCAGCAGCCGCAATGCTTGCGAGGTATTTGGCTGGTAGCG
>NZ_JABMCW010000634.1:0-1386 GCF_013179705.1 Pseudomonas sp. CM25
ACGTGGATCACCCGCTGCTTCATCAGTGCCGACATGCGCACGGCGTTGCGGGCGTATTCCATGAACATCAGGAAGGTCGCGCCGTAAGGCACCAGGCCACCGTGCAGGGCAACGCCGTTCATGATGGCGGTCATGCCGAACTCGCGCACGCCGTAGAACACGTAGTTGCCGCTGGCGTCATTGGCTTCGACGCCCTTGCAGCCCTTCCACAGGGTCAGGTTGGAGCCGGCCAGGTCAGCCGAACCACCGAGGAACTCAGGCAGCAGCGGGCCGAACGCATTGAGGGCGTTCTGGCTGGCTTTACGGCTGGCGATGGTTTCGCCTTTGGCAGCCACTTCGTTGATGTAGGCCTGGGCCTTTTCGCTGAAGTCGGCCGGCAGCTCGCCGCTGTCACGGCGCTTGAACTCGGCAGCCAGCTCCGGGTAGGCCTTGGCGTAGGCGTCGAAACGCTGGTTCCAGTCGGCTTCGGCCTTGGCACCGGCGGCCTTGGCATCCCATTCGGCATAAATGTCGGCCGGGATTTCGAACGGGCCGTGGTTCCAGTTCAGTTCTTTACGGGCCAGGGCGATTTCGTCATTGCCCAGCGGTGCGCCGTGGCAGTCTTCCTTGCCCTGCTTGTTCGGCGAACCGAAGCCGATGATGGTCTTGCAGCAGATCAGGGTCGGGCGGTCGCTCTTGCGCGCCGTCTCGATGGCCATCTTGATTTCTTCGGCATCGTGGCCGTCGACGTTGCGGATCACCTGCCAGTTGTAGGCTTCGAAGCGCGCCGGGGTGTTGTCGGTGAACCAGCCATGCACTTCACCGTCGATGGAGATGCCGTTGTCGTCGTAGAAGGCGACCAGCTTGTTCAGGCCCAGGGTGCCGGCCAGCGAGGCGACTTCGTGGGAGATGCCTTCCATCATGCAGCCGTCGCCGAGGAACACATAAGTGTTGTGGTCGACGATGTCGTGGCCGTCACGGTTGAACTGGGCAGCCAGTACCTTTTCCGCCAGGGCGAAGCCCACGGCGTTGGCCAGGCCCTGGCCCAGCGGGCCGGTGGTGGTCTCCACGCCTGGGGTGTAACCGAGCTCCGGGTGGCCCGGGGTGCGGCTGTGCAGCTGGCGGAAGGCCTTGAGGTCGTCGATCGACAGGTCGTAGCCGGTCAGGTGCAGCAGCGAGTAGATCAGCATCGAGCCGTGGCCGTTGGACAGCACGAAGCGGTCACGGTCGGCGAAATGTGGGTTGCTCGGGTTGTGCTTCAGGTAGTCACGCCACAGTACTTCGGCGATATCCGCCATGCCCATTGGGGCACCTGGGTGGCCGCTATTAGCCTTTTGCACGGCATCCATGCTGAGGGCGCGAATGGCGTTGGCACGTTCACGACGGCTGGGCATCGCTGGTCTCCTG
>NZ_JABMCW010000635.1:0-1384 GCF_013179705.1 Pseudomonas sp. CM25
CCTCCTCCCACTCCATGTCTCCATCCGTGTCCAGGCGATGGATTGTCACCCAGCGCTGCGACTGCGCGATCGGGTGATTGATCATCGACGAGACCCGCAAGCCCAGCCGTTCAAGGGCGGTCATCTCTTGACGCGCTTGCGGGGTCGACTTCTTCTGCTTGGCCATACCTTCCTCCGTTAACTGTACATCCATCCAGTATTAGGCAGAGCTTACCCGAGCCATCGAACGATGCAAGCCCGGATAGCTGATTAGGCGCACATGAAAAAAGTTAGGCATTACCTATTTACAATAATTAGGCATTGGCTTATCGTTCATTCCATCGAGGCGCTACACAGCCCCTCGGGAGGCCCTCAAGCCTCACCGCTCTTTACACAACCTGACGTGACCCAGCGACGTACCGGACAACCCGGTGGTGAGAAAGCTAAACCGTCGTCCACGCAGCCTCTGGATAGCTGCCGGACCTCATGCATTGAGGGACGCCAAACCATGCAAGCCAGCCGGGAATAACACCGTCCACGAAATGTGTGACCCGGCCAGGTGGGGAAACCGCGGCGACGCGCATGGGGAGGAAAACGATTTCACTGATGCAGCTTGGCGACAGGCTGCATTGGGAAATCAAACGGAGAACACCTTATGAGTATCCCGCCATTTCTTGAGTCCATAACGGCGCAGCTCTTGGCCTGCGCGGTCGCTGGGGTTTCCCTAGCGGTAGCTTGCGGATTGATCATCCTGCTTGGAAAAGCATGGCGCCATGCCTGGGGATGGATCGACGACAGCGAGCCAGGCCGCAACCCAGTTCTTGAGCTTATAGCCCGACTGCGCGGCTGGACCACCTTCGAAACCAAGGGCACCACAAGCACTTATCTGTGGTGGAAAGACAAAAAAGGGGAGACGAGAACGGACCCCTTCATCGACTTGTTCCTAGTGGTGCTTTTTACGCCTCTGTCGATTTACCTCGTCTTCAAGCTTTATGCGCTGGCCCTATTCGTCGTTTCCCTGTTTGCCATTGCGTTCGTCGCCCGCTTCGCCCGCCGTCACAAGAAGCTGTTCGACAAGCACATCAAAGACCCCGAAGCCCACAAGTGACAGACGATTCCCCGGTGCGCCTCAAGCGGGGCGCATCAGGGGGAATCCACTGAATCAACCGCCCTGGAGGGTAAGACGATGACCAAATTGACAATGGCGCAAAAAGTCGCTGACTCAGATGATTTCGATGTTCTTTGGGCAGAGGTCGATCACGTTGATCGCCTGGATGATGGATCTGACCTCTATACCTACCCTGATGGCAGTCAGCTCAACGTATCGAAGTCTGGAGCGAAAGTTCTATCGGCACAGGTAGCCTAATTCCCTGACAGCCGGAAAGACGGCCCGATTACCTGGAGG
>NZ_JABMCW010000636.1:0-1383 GCF_013179705.1 Pseudomonas sp. CM25
TCAGCCGCGGCTGGTAGTGCAGCTCCAGTTCATCCCGGCGCAAGGCACGGCGCAGTTCGCTTTCCAGGTCGGCGAGGCTGCGCGCATTACGGTTGATGCGCTCGTTGAACACATGGAAGGTGCAGCCCTGGCTGCCCTTGGCCTGGCGCATGGCGATGTGCGCGTGCCACATCAGCGGGTCGGCGCCACCCTGCGCGCGGGCGTGGGCCAGGCCCAGGCTGCAGCCCAGCAGCAGGCTTTCGCCATCGACCCAGTAAGGTTCGGCCAGGGCCTCGACGATGCGTTCGGCCATCCATTCGGCGCGGTTGGCGTCGCGGCGGGTGTCGATCAGCAGGGCAAACTCGTCGCTGCCCAGCCGCGCCAGCTGGTCGCCCGCCTCCAACTGATGCTTCAGGCGTGCAACCACCTGCAAGATCAGCCGGTCGCCACTCTGGTGGCCAAGGGCGTCGTTGACGTGGCGAAAGTTGTCCAGGTCGAGGTGGCCGAGGGCAATGCCGCGCCCCTCGTTTTCGGCCAGGCGCGCGGTCAGCAGTGCCTGAAAACCCTGGCGGTTGGCAATGCCGGTCAGCGGATCTTGTTCGGCCAGGCGCTGCAAGGTGGCCACCAGCACACCCCGCTCGCGCACATGGCGTAACGAGCGGCGCAGGTTATCGCTATTGAGCTGATCACGGACCAGCCAGTCGCTGGCACCACTGGGCGCCGTTTCGGGCTCATCCTCCAGCAGCAGGATGGTCGGCAGCTCGCAGCGCCCCGGCGCTGGCTGCATGGCAGGGGTTGCCAGTATCACGGCCTGGCGGTCATGGCTGAACAGGCTATCGACCGCCTCCCAGTTCGGTGCCGTGAGCAGCACGGCGCTGCCATTCAGGGCAGGCATGCACGCGTGCAGCAAAGCTGTCCAATCCGGCTCATCAGCCAACAGCAGCAAACGCAAAGGTTCGACAGGCGTGGACAAGCGGGCTCCTTAGGCTTCACGGTGCAACGAGATCTGGCGGGTATGCTACTGTATTAAATGAAAATGATTTTCACTTTTATACATGTTTTCAGGGCGTAGCAGCCCGACGTATTTTGTCGTGCATCCTGCGCGAAACTGCGCCGCCCGGCAAATCCCGTTTACATATTTGACTCACACGTCAGACGGTCACGCCACAACCGCCACATGCCTGTTAGAATGCGCGGCTATTTTCTGGCGACCCCCGGTTTCTAGCATGTCCCGACTCAATCCCCGGCAGCAGGAAGCCCGTGACTACGTCGGCGGCCCTCTTTTGGTGCTCGCCGGTGCAGGTTCGGGCAAGACCAGCGTGATCACACGCAAGATTGCCCACCTCATCCAGAACTGCGGCATCCGCGCCCAGTACATCGTGGCGATGACCTTCACCAACAAGG
>NZ_JABMCW010000637.1:0-1376 GCF_013179705.1 Pseudomonas sp. CM25
GTGGCAGGCATTGGCGTGCCTGCTGTCGACAACAAATGAAACCGGTTTCATAAGGACAACAACAATGCACGCGAACCCCGTTTCCATCAGCCTCTCCAGCTATGGCGCCGACTTTGTCCGGCAACGTGGCCAGGAGCAGTTTCTTGACCTGCTGGCAGCCGCCGGCGTCGCCCGTGTCGAGTTGCGCGAAGAGTTGTTCGCCACTACTCCCGACGCAGCAGCGCTGGGTGCGGTCATTGCCGCGCTGGACCTGGAGTGCCTGTATTCCACACCGCTTGAACTGTGGACCGAGCAAGGCCTGCCTGACCCGCAATTGACGCACAAGCTGGACACTGCTCACGCCCTGGGGGCGGTAGCGCTCAAGGTTTCGCTGGGGCACTACCATGAGCGCTGCGACATGGCCGCCCTGGCAGCGCTGTTGCCTGTGCACGGGCCGCTGCTGCTGGTGGAGAACGACCAGACTCGCCAAGGCGGTCGTATCGAACCGCTGCAGCACTTCTTGCAGCGCGCCGACCAGCTTGGGCTGGGCCTGGGCATGACCTTCGACATTGGTAACTGGCAGTGGCAGGGCGAGCCTGCAGCACAAGCCGCGCGCCAACTTGGCCGGTGGGTGCGCTATGTGCACTGCAAAGCCGTTCAGCGCCTGGCCGATGGTCGTCTGGCTGCCGTACCACCCCAAGCAGCCGACCTGCGGGAGTGGGCCGGGCTCATGGCGGAATTCGCCCCGGGTGTGGTGCGCGCCGTCGAGTACCCGCTGGTCAGCGACGACCTGCTGACGCTGACCCGTGCTCAGGTGCGCGACCTGTCGCTGCTGGGGCTGCAGGCGGCATCGACCGGGGAGCTGAGCCATGCATGAGCAAGACGTGCTGTGCTTCGGCGAGACCATGGCCATGTTCGTCGCTGAGCAGGCGGGGGACCTGGCCAGTGCCGGCCAGTTTGGCAAGCGCATTGCCGGCGCCGACAGCAATGTTGCCATCGGCCTTGTGCGGCTGGGCTTCAAGGTCCGCTGGCTGAGCCGTGTAGGCAACGATTCGCTGGGCCGTTTCGTGCTCGACAGCCTGCGCCGCGAAGGCCTGGACTGCTCCGCCGTCGAGGTGGACGCCAGTTGCCCCACCGGCTTCCAGCTCAAGGCCCGCTGCGACGATGGCAGTGACCCGGCGGTGGAGTATTTCCGCCGCGGCTCGGCGGCCAGCCGGCTGTCGCCAGCGCACGTGGCCCCAGGCTTGCTGCAGGCCCGTCACTTGCACGCCACCGGCATCCCGCTGGCGCTGTCGGAGGGCTGTAGGGCCTTGTCCCACGCACTGGTGGACGCCATGCGCGCAGCCGGGCGCAGCATCTCGTTCGACCCCAACCTGCGCCCGTCGCTGTGGCCGGAC
>NZ_JABMCW010000638.1:0-1366 GCF_013179705.1 Pseudomonas sp. CM25
CGCGCAGGCGGATATCCACCCCCGGATAGCGCTGTCGAAAGCCGGCGATCAGGCGCGGCAGGTACAGCGGTGCCACGGTTTCGAAACAGCCGATGTCGATGTGCCCGGCCACGGTGTCGTTGTCGGCCAGGGCGTTCTGCTCGAATTCGTGGGCCATCTGCAGCAGCGACCTGGTCTTGGCATAGAAGCGCTTGCCGCTGGGGGTCAGCGACACGCCCTGGGCGTGGTGGCGAATGAACAGTTGCACGCCGAAGCTTTCTTCCAGGCTCTTGATGGCCGTGGAGATCGACGGTTGGGCGATGTACAGCTGGCGTGAAGCCTCGGCAACACTGCCGGCTTCCACGGTGGTGACGAAATACTTGAGTTGTCGCAGGGTGTAGGCAGCCACGGGTACCTCTTTGACGCCGACCTGGGCGCGCGGGGATCGTGCCTGACACTTTACCCCTTGGCAGCTGGCCAGTGGGTGCCGGCGGAGGAAGGATTTAACTGGGACTTGAACAGTATTTTTGTAGCCAGGGCTTCACCGTTTGCGGCCCAGTGCCACTGGTCAAATGCCCCCGACCGTCTTTACTGGTACTTATCGCTCCCAGACATACGGTGTGCGCTTATGAAGATCGTGGTCACCAGCATTCTTGTCGAGGACCAGGCAAAGGCCCTGGCGTTCTACCACTACGTACTGGGTTTCGAGCCCAAGCATGACATCCCCATGGGCCGGCACCGCTGGCTGACCCTGACCTCGCCCAACGACCCCAATGGCGTCGAGCTGCTGCTGGAGCCCGATGCGCACCCTGCGGCCAAGGCGTACAAGGCTGCGCTCAAGCAGGACGGCATCCCCGTTACCTCGTTCGGCGTGCGTGATATCCAGGCTGAACACACCCGGCTGTGCGCAGCAGGCGTGCACTTCACCCAGCCCCCCACCCCCATGGGCCCAGTCACTGTCGCGGTATTCGACGACACCTGTGGCAACCTGATCCAGATCGCCCAGAAGCACTAGCGGCTTGCCCCTCACGCGCAAAAACAAGGAAAACAGATGCGCCACGAATTCAGCGAAGTGCTCAACGACCTGGTCGACTATTTCCTGCTCGGCGACATCCAGCTGCTCGAGCGTTTCAAGCGCGACCGGCAACTGCCCGACGACCTGGCCTATGCATTTACCCATGACGACAGCGGCGACCAGGCGGTGCGCGAGGGTGTGGTGCTGCCCCTGGCCGGGGTCGACAACCTGCCCTACCGCATCCTGTTCACCCTCGATGGCCATACGCCGGCCTTGCGTGAAGCTGGCAGCCGGCTAAAGCACCGGCGCAATGGCTATGTGCTGCGGGTCGAGCACGGAGCGCTGATGCTGTACACCTGGCGCATCCTGCAG
>NZ_JABMCW010000639.1:0-1365 GCF_013179705.1 Pseudomonas sp. CM25
CGGCCCCCGCGTACCTGGAGGCCCATGGCGTACCGGAGCGCCCCGAAGACTTGCACAGCCATCGCTGCCTGCGCATGGCCTACCCGATGTACGAGGGCGACTGGGTGTTCCCGCAAGGGGTTGACCAGTGTGTGATTGCGCCGAACGACAGTTTTTCCACCAACGTCGCCGACGCCATGCTGGTGGCCAGCGAACTGGGCATGGGCATTGGCTTGCTGCCGTTCTATACCGCCAGCCAGTCGATCGGGGAGGGGCGCCTGTGCCGGCTGCTGGCGCCGTACCGCCTGCGTGAGAGTGCGCTGTACGCGATGTACCCGTCACGGCATTACCTGGATGCCAAGGTACGGACCTGGATCGACTATCTGAAAGAACAGCTGCCGGCGTTGTTCGAGGGGCATGCGAAGGTGGTGGATGATTCTCGCTATTGGCGTTGAGCACCAACCCCCAGGGTTGCGCCGGCCTGTGTAGGAGCGGCCTTGTGTCGCGAAAGGGCTGCGCAGCAGCCCCAGGATTTCGGCGCAGATGCACAAATTTCGGGGCTGCTTCGCAGCCCTTTCGCGACACAAGGCCGCTCCTACAGGGACGGCGCAAGTCTTTCAGAGCGGGTAGTGCTTCAGCTCTCGCGCAATCAGCATCCGCTGGATCTCGCTCGACCCTTCATAGATCTGCGTAATCCGCGCATCGCGGTAATAGCGCTCTACCGGGTAGTCCTCCAGGTAGCCATAGCCGCCATGCACCTGGATCGCCATCGAGCACACCCGTTCGGCCATTTCCGAGGCAAACAGCTTGGCCTGTGAGGCTTCCGACAGGCACGGCTTGCCGGCGCTGCGCAGGCGTGCGGCATGCAGGATCAGCAAGCGCGCGGCATTCACCTGCACCTGCATATCGGCCAGCAGGTTGGCGATGCTCTGGTGTTCGTTGATCGGCTTGCCGAACTGCACACGATCACGCGAGTACACCAGAGCCGCCTCGAATGCAGCGCGGGCAATACCCAGTGCCTGGGCAGCAATGCCGATGCGGCCGCCTTCAAGGTTGGACAGGGCGATGGCCAGGCCTTTGCCACGCTCACCGAGGATATTGGCAGCCGGGATGCGGCAGTTGTCGAAGGTGACCGCGCAGGTGTCGGAGGCGCGGATGCCCATCTTGTGCTCGCTGCGGTCAACCTTGTAACCCGGGTTGTCGGTAGGCACCAGGAACGCCGACAGGCCCTTTTTGCCCAGCTCCGGGTCGGTCACGGCAAACACGATGGCCAGCCCTGCGCGGCGGGCGTTGCTGACGAACTGCTTGGCGCCGTTTATCACCCACTGGCCATCCACCAGCTCGGCGCGGGTACGCAGGTTGTGCGCCTCGGACCCGGCCTGTGGC